>JAGRNP010000093.1:0-8503 GCA_020440705.1 bacterium
GGCCGCGGCCGCCTAGGCGGCCTTCTTGTCGCCCCAGCTCCTGGTCTTGTTCACGATGCCCGACACCGTGATCAGCGCGATGATCAGGCCCGTGCCGATGAAGACCCAGTCGGGCACCTTGGCGGCGTCGCCCTGCGCGTAGCTGTGCAAGCCCGTCAGGAAGTAGTTCACGCCGAAGTAGGTCATCACCACGGACGAGACGGCCGCCAGGCTCGCCGCCGAATTCAGCCACACCGAGCGCATGGCCGGGATCCAGCGGAAGTGCAGCACCACGGCGTAGACGAGGATCGTGATCAGCGACCAGGTCTCCTTGGCGTCCCAGCCCCAGTAGCGGCCCCACGACTCGTTGGCCCACACGCCGCCCAGCAGCGTGCCCACCGTCAGCAGGCCCAGCCCCGTGATCAGCACGTGCTTGTTGATGTTGTCGAGGGTCTTGATGGCGTCGCGGACGTTCTCCCGGTGCGGGCCCTTGAGCAGGGTCAGGAACAGGATCAGCGTGCCGATCAGCGCGCTCAGGCCCAGGAAGCCGTAGCTCGAAGTGATGATCGTCACATGGATGTTCAGCCAGTACGACACGAGCACCGGCACCAGCGGGCCGATGGCCGGGTCGAAGGTCGAGAGCGTCGAGACGCCCAGGATCACGGCCGTCAGGAACGCGCCGAGCGACGCCGGCGCCGCCATGCGGTACTTGAAGTCGAAGATCAGGCCCGAAGCCGCGATGGCCAGGCTGATGAAGAGCAGCGACTCGTGGCCGTTGGAGATGGGGATGCGCTCCGAGGCGATCCAGCGCGCGATGTACGCCACGATCATCGCGGCGAAGCACAGCAGGTACAGGCCCATGCCGAGGGCGTAGACCGGATTGCGCCAGGTGAAGGGCCGGCCGGCATTGCGGAACAGGTTCACCAGGTACAGGATCATCAGGATGGCCGACGGCACGAGCAGGCCCATCATGGTGTAGAACCAGATGTTGGCCTTGTTGTAGAAGAGCTCCGCGCCGAGGACCGCCTGCGACGGCAGCACCGAGGCGCCGTACTTGTGCTGCAGCGCGTCGGTGCGCCGCAGGCCGTCCATGATCTGCTGGTCGCTGCCCGACTGCAGGCCCTGCAGCAGCGCCGCGAAGGCCGGCTGGTACTCGGCGACCTGCTCCGGCGTCAGCTGCTTCTCGACCTGCTGGTAGTCGAGCCACTTGTCGTTGTCGTGGCCCGGCACCGGGTAGATGGAGAGCATCTGGCCGCGGAAGGTCATGTACAGGATGTTGAAGCGCTCGTCGAAGCTGATCAGCTTGCGCTGCAGCTTGGTCCGGTCCCGGTCCGGCGTGCGGTGGGCCTCGGCCGCCAGGTCGGCCAGACGGTAGCGGCCCTGGGCGTCGAAGAGGCTCGCGGCGGAGACCCGTTTCGTGTCCGCCGACACGCCCAGCACGTCGTTCAGGCCGGGGAAGCCCAGGTAGATCAGGTCCTTGTCCCACCAGAAGGTCGGATTCATGGTCCAGTTCAGGTAGAGGTCCACCGACTCCCGGCCCTCGAACTTCATGTTGGCCGGCATCTTCGTGACCTTGATCACCGTCTCGCGGGCCATGGTGTCCAGGGGCTTCATGCGGCCCCGGAAGTCCTGCACGACCAGGCGCGAGGCCAGGTCGCGGGCCGGACCCGAGAGCTTCACGAAGCCGGACGCCGCCGGCGCGTGGTCGTGGTTGTGCCCGTCGTCCTGGGCCTGCACGGGGGCGGCCCCGGCGAGCACGGCGACCAGGGCCAGCGCACCGACCGTCGCCGCCGCCTTCTCGGCCCGCGCCTTCTTCTTCTCCGCGGCCGACTTGAACAGCAGGTCCTTGGCGAAGATCAGGATGAAGCCCAGCGAGATGAGGAAGTAGCCGAAGTAGGTGGGCCACTTGCCGGGATCATGGTTCACCGACAGGATCGTGCCCCGCCGATCGGTATCGTATGACGACTGGAAGTGCCGCGAGCCGCGGTGATCCAGCGGGTGGTTCATGTAGATGTGCACTTGTTCTCCCTCGATGCCCTGCTCCGGGTCGATCAGCGTCACGTAGCTCTCGTACGTGGCGGGGTTGTCCGAGCCGGGGTAGGTGTCCAGCACGAAATCGTCGAGCCGCACGGCGTAGGGCAGCCTGCGGATCGTCGGGCCGTACGCCAGTTCGAAGGTCTGCCCGTTCAGGCTGACCGTCTGGGGCCGGTCCTGCTCCATGCAGATCGCGTCGACCTGGTTGCCGGAAGCGTCCCGCAGCACGATGCGTGCCGCGGCGCGGTTGTTGGCGTTCTCGCTGTGGGCGGGCGCGAGCACGACCGAGGTCATGATGCGCATGGGTGCGAAGCTCACGTCGCCGCTGTCGTCGCGGTAGACGACGCGTTCGCGCAGGGCGAACGGCTCGCCCGCGGGCAGCGCGAACTCCTCGTTGTTGCCCATGTCCATGCCGACCAGGTCGAACGACGCCCGCGCGCGGATGCCGGTCTCGCCGCCGGTGGTGAACTCGATGCCGCGGCTGACCTGGAACATCAGGTTCAGGCCGGGGAAGTCGTCCTCGCCGCCGCTGTGCCCCATGGAGAAGTCGGGATGGTAGGCGAAGAGGATGCGCTCGCCCGTGCTGCCGTCGGGGGCGGTGATGGCGACCTTCACCATGGGATTGGTCATGGGCCCGTCGAGGTTGGGCTCGCCGCCCACCTTGAAGGCCGTCTGGTACTCGGCGAGGCGGAAGGTGTACCCGTTGCACGCCATGGGGGTGTTGCCGCGCGGATCGAGGGGGAACGCGCACGGCTCGCCGTCGATGTTCACGCGCAGGTCGCCGTAGGGCGAAGTCGACATGGGGCCGCCGAACTCGCCGCCGCTCACGAAGCGCGCCTCGGCCGCGCCGATGGTGGCCTTCTCGCCTTCGCGCATCACGTGGCCGCCGTCGTGGTCGTGGCCGACGACCCGGTAGTTGAAGCCCGCCGGGCCGCCCGGACCCTCCTGGTACACCTCGGTGAAGTGCGGCCAGTACTCGGTCACGCCCAGCTCGTACTCCTGGCCCTGCAGCACGATCTTCTGCCAGATGTCGTTGGCGTCGGGCTTCCACAGCCGCACCGGGAAGCTTGCCGTCTGGTTGCCCAGGGTCGCCTGGATGTGGTCCTTGTCGGAGTAGATGTAGTCGACCGTCTCGCCTTCGCGGATCCGCATCAGGCCCTCGTAGCCCATGTACCGCGTCATGGCCGATCCGATCAGGATCACCACGATGGCCACGTGGACGAAGGCGAAGCCCAGCTGCTTCGGCTTGTAGGGCCAGCGGCGGAAGAAGAGCAGCATCAGGCTGATCGTCAGCAGGCCCAGCACGATCTCGAACCAGGTGGCGGCGTAGACGAGATCGTAGGCGCCGTCGCGCCCGACGCGCGACTCGATGAAGGTGGCGCGGGCCGAGGAGATGGCCACCACGGCCATCAGGAAGGCGCTCAGCTTGAGGGACGAGAGGAAGGCGACGACGGGGTTCTTGAAGAATCCGTTCACAATGGGACCATCCAGGGCTGACAGGATCCGGTTTCCCGGGGGAACAGGAAATCGAAAATTCCCGTTCTATTTTACCAGTGTTTTGGTGGGGGAAATATAGTGTCTCGCCCCCACCCGCGCCGCAAAAATCGGAACAGGTTGCGATTATTTTCACAACCACCTGTAGGGTGGACTGCCGCGGGCCTTTCGCTTAAATTCGGCGCACTTAAGGCGTTGCCCCCCGTCCCCGCAAGGAGTCTCCGATGACCCGGACCAACCTGCTGCTCCTCCTCTGTGTTCCCGTTTTCCTCTGCGCGGCGGCCGACGCCTCGGCCCTCGACCTGGGCGGCCACGACCGCGACGGCATGGTCCTGGGCCTGGACCTGGGCTACGGCTGGAACGGCGTCAACTACGACCTCGGCGAGCTGTCGGTCGAGCACGACGTCGAGGCCTTCACCGGCGGCTTCAAGATCGGCTGGGCCCGCAGCGACAAGCTGGTCGGCTTCATCGGGCTCTCGGGCTGGAAGCGGAGCTACAACGTGGGCGTGCCGGCCACGGCCACCAACTTCAATTTCGCGGCCGAGGTGTACTGGTACCCCACCGGCCAGGGCTTCTGGGCCAAGGGCGGCCTGGGCGCCGGCTCCCTCGACCTGTACGTGAACACCGTCCTGACCGAGAACCGCATCGACGAGAAGGGCAGCGGCCTGCTGACCACCCTCGGCGTCGGTTACGAGTTCCGGGTCAGCGGCACCGCGGCCTTCGGCTTCGCCTACGACTACACGCGGGTCGACGTGGGCGACCTGGGCCCGGCCGCCGACGCCGTGACCGAGAACCACGTCTTCGCCATGACGCTGCGCTGGTACCAGGACTAGTTCTCCCCGGCCCCGCGATCCGACGCCGGTCCCCTCCCGCGGGGCCGGCGTCCCTTCTTCCGGGGCAACCCCGTCCGCCTTTTCCGGCCCCGCAAACGGCTTTCCCGGCCCTCCATCGTGACTTGGAGAATCGTCACATTCCGCCTCGTTCCCTGTCAGGGTGTGGACTTTCCTGCCTCCGGATCGGCCCGCAAGCGGACTCTGCCCCTTACGGTTTTCTGCAACCGGAAAATCCTGCCGATGACAACGGCCGTGCCAATGTGACACCTGGCGCGTTACACATTTCTCACATATCATCAAATACAGCATCACCTATTTTGCCCATTTTCATGACGAAAGTTTGAGTTAAGTTCTCAAAACAAAAAATTTCTTGACCGTTTCGTCAGACTGGTGCTAGTCTGGCGACGAATCGAACTCGCTGCGGCCGCGCCCCGCGGGAGGAGAACAGCCGACGCCACGGCCCTTCCGCAACCGGCCCCCGGATCAGACGGAGCTCATCCGGCTTCACAGGGACCCCGCTCCCCCTCCCAGGAGCCAGCATGATCATCCGTGCCCAGATTCGCCTGCGGGCGCTCGTGTTCGTTTTCCTTTTCGCGGCCCTGACCCTCAGCGGCGCCTTCGCGCCGGCCCTGGCCAAGACCCCCTACCGCATGACCAGCGATTGCGAGGGCGATCCCGGTGACGGGGTGCTCGACCCGGCGGCCGACCGCGGCGATTCCGGCGAGAACGACCCGCGTGGGCAGGAAGTCACCGAGACCGCGTCGTTCGTCGCGGGCTGGAGCGGCGACGTGCTGCCGTTCTTCGTGCCCGACGCCGGCACCGGTCGCCTGACGGTCGTCCTGATTCCGCGCGGCGCATGGCTCGGCGCGTTCGGAGGCCTGGACCGTTACGGGAGGTTCCACGATGCGCCGTGACCTCCGCACCCCGGCGACGGGTGCGGCCGGCGCGGCCGGCGTCCCCGCCGCCTACCACGAGGCCCGGCTGGCGTACCGTCAGGGCCGCATCGCCGACGCCCTCCTGGCCCTCGACGACCTGCTCGAGGCCCCCGAGCTGCTGGCCGACCCGGCCCGGCGCGACGCCGCCCTGCTGCGGGCATGGTGCCTGATCGAGCGCAAGGATCCGGACGCCGCCCGCGCCTGGCTGCGCACGGCCCGCGAGGCGCGTCTGGTGCCGTCCGGCGACGTGACGGCCCGCGTCATCGACCTGAACGCCCGGCTCTACGCCGAGGACCACGAGGCCATCGCCGCCGAGGCCGAAGAGCTGCTGACGACCTGCGTCGATCCGGCCGACCTGGACCACGCCGAGCTGCGCCTGATCCTCGGCGCGTCCCTGCGCTGGCAGGGCCGGCTGGAGGACGCCCTCGGCCACGTCGAGTTCGCCTGCTCGGCCTTCACCGTGCTCGACGAGCCCGGACGCTGCGCCGTCGCGGCCAATTTCCTCGGCTGGACCTGCCTGTCCCTCGGCCGCCTGACCGAGGCCCGGCGCTGGTTCGAGAAGAGCCTCGGCATCAACACGCGGCTTGAAGCCCCCGCCCGCATGGCGCAGAACTACCAGAACCTGGCCATCGTCTGCTACAAGCAGGGCGACTACGCCCTGGCGGTCGAGCTGCTGGAAAAGGAACTGGAGCTCGTCCGGCCGCATCCGGACATGACGTGCCGCGCCCTGATCGCCCTGGGCAACGTGCGGCGGCTGCAGGGCGAGTACTTCGCCGCCCGGGCGGTCCTGCTCGACGCCTTCGCCCTGGCCGAGCAGCACGGCTACCGCCGCGAGCAGGTGCTCGCCCTGGAGTTCCTGGGCGACGTCTTCCGCGACGAGAACCGGCCGGCCGAAGCCCGCATGTACTACTCGCGCGGCCTGGCCGTGGCGCGCGAGCTGGCGCCGCGGGGCGACCTGGTCATGGAGCTGCTGCGGCGGCGGGGCGAGTGCCTCGACCGCGAAGGCGCCCACCGCGAGGCCGAAGCCGTCCTGCACCAGGCCCTCGAACTGGCCCGCGAGGTCGGCGACGGATTCGAGACCGCGGTGATCCACCGTTGCCTCGGCGTGAACGCCGCCCGGCTCGGCCGCTGGCAGCTGGCCCAGCGCGAGCTGGAAACGGCGCTCGAAGGCCTGCAGGGACTCGACGCCCGCTACGAAGCCATGGTGGCCAGCTACGAGCTGTCGCGCCTGCTGCTGCGCCGGATCGACGCCGGCCAGGTGGGGGGCCAGTCGGGGCCCGTCCTCGAGGCGGCCTGGCAGCACGGCCTGCGGGCCCAGCAGTGGGGCCAGGAAACCGAGAGCCCGGTGCTCGTGCGCGAGATCGCCGAACACCTGGGCGAGATCGCCCGGCGCCGCCTGCTCGGGGCCGAGCACAAGTCCTGGTCGGCGAGCTTCGCCACGCATCGGGCGGTCACGAGCCGCGTCGTGGCCGTGTCGCGGGCCATGCAGCAGGTGCTGCGGCGCTGCGACGGCTTCGCCCGCTACGGCACCCCGGTGCTCCTGAGCGGCGAACCCGGCACCGGCAAGGAACTGCTGGCCCACCGCATCCACGAGAACAGCCACCGCGGCGCCCGGCCCCTCATCCGGGTCGACTGCGCGGCGCCCGGCGGCGACGGGCTCGCCCGCGAGATCTTCGGCCATCTGGTCGACGGCCAGGCCACGCCGGGACTCGTCAGTCAGGCCGAGGGCGGCACCCTCCTGCTGGCCGGGATCGAACACCTGCCGCGGGACCTGCAGGCCCGGCTGCTGCGCCTGATCCAGGAAGGCATCTACCGCCCCGAGGGCACCGCCCGCGAGCAGCGGGGCGACGTGCGCCTGATCGCCACCAGCAGCGCCGACCTGGCGGGCCTCGCCGACCGCAACGGCTTCCGGCAGGACCTCTACTTCCGGCTGCGGCTGATGTCGGTGCACGTGCCCGCCCTGCGGGAGCGCCCCGAGGACGTGGTGCCCCTCCTGGACCACTTCCTCTGCCGCCTCGAGGGCTCGAGCCTGCCGGCCCGGACCCTGCTCGGGGTCGAGAACCTGGGCCGCCTGGCCGAACACGGCTGGCCGGGCAACGCCGACGAACTCGAGACCCTGGCCCAGCAGGCCTGGCTGCTGCGCGATCTCGGTCGCCCGCTCACCCTCGCCGTCGAGGAGGGGAGCGACGGCCGACGGCGGCTCGCCTTCGCCGAGCGTCCCCCGGCCGGCCGCCGCGCGGGCGGCCTGACCCGCGCCGCCCTGGACGACCTCATCGCCCGCACCGGCGGCAACAAGGCCCGGGTCGCCCGCAACCTGGGCATCTCGCGGGTCACGCTGTACCGCTGGCTGCGGCAGGCGGAGTCGGGACCGGCGTCGTAGCGGACGGCCGGCCCGGCGAACACGCACCCGCCGCCAACTAGACGGCGGCGCCGAACGAACGTAGATTGGCCCGGCGGCCCTTGCCGCCGGGCCATTCCGCTCCTCATCCCGTCTTGCGAGGTCGCCCATGCGTTCCGTCCGGATCCTGCTCCTGCTCGCTGTGTGCCTGCTCCTGGGCGCACCCGCCCGCGCCGACGAACTCCCCTCCTGGCGCGAAACGCCGGTCCGCAGCGCCCTGCTCGCCTGGCTGGCCGACGTCACGCGCGAAGGCGGGCCCGACTACATCCCCCCCGCCGAGCGGATCGCCGTCTTCGACAACGACGGCACCAGCGCCTGCGAGCGCCCGCACGGCGGCTCGTCGGCCTTCCAGAAGGATCTGCTGCGGACCTTCGTCGCCGAAGGCCGGGCCGACGGCGCCGACCCCGTCCTGGCCGCCTGGCTGGCCGACGACCGCGACGCCCTGAAGGCCGTGGGCTGGACCGAGGCCTATGCCCGCATGAACGCGGCCTTCGCCGGCATGGAGATGGGCGCCTACCGCGACTCGGCCTGGGCCTGGGTCGCGCGGAATCCCCACGAGCGGTTCGGGGTCCCGGTCGACCGTCTCTACTACGCCCCCATGATCGAGCTGAAGGATCTCCTCGAAGCCCACGGCTTCCAGGTGTGGATCGTCACGGCCAGTACGCAGGAGTACATCCGGGCCGTGGCGCCCGCCGGCTTCGGCATCGCCCCCGGGCGGGTGATCGGCACCTGGACCGCCGGCGAGTACGGCGTGGAGGACGGGCGATCGGTCCTCCGCCGGGGCGCCGAGCAGCACAACAACGGCTACGAGAACAAGCCGGGCAGCATTG
>JAGRNP010000093.1:8601-15636 GCA_020440705.1 bacterium
GAGGCGCGGCTGGGCGCGCGGCCGGTCTTCGCCGCCGGCAACAGCAACAACGACGAACCGATGCTGCGCTGGTCGCTCGACGGCCAGCGGCGCGCCTTCGCCCTGTGGATCCACCACGACGACGAGGGACGCGAGTACGCCTACGACCGGGGCACCGACAGGATCGCCGGGCTGGTCGCGGACCGGCCCGGCGGATTCGAGGTGAGCATGAAACGGGACTGGGACCGCCTGTTCGGCTTCGCGCCGGAGCGCTAGAGCAGCCGCGACACCTGGTCCACGATCTTGTTCAGCGACGGCCCGAGGACGTCGATGCCGTCGCTGTTGGCCACCCGCCGGGCGTTGTCCTTCAGGCCGGGCAGGGCCCGGGCGGCCTGCTGGGAAAGGTCGGCCCGGGCGGTCGGGCTGAGGTTCGGCAGGCGGTCGATGATCATGTCGAGCTCCTCGCTCACGCCGTCGAGCACGGGCAGGGCCTCGGCGGCGGTCGCCGCGTTGCGGGCGCCGCCCACCGTGCGCGTCACGCGATCGAGCAGACCCTGCAGGTCGTCGACGGCGGTGATGCCGGTCTCGGGTTCCATGTCGGGGCCGCCGCAGCCGGCGAGGGCCGCGACCAGGACGAGCAGGACGGCCGCGAGGGCCGCGAGGTTTCGGATGCGCAGCATGGGATCTCCCTCCGGGAAGCTGGTTGAGTGCGAAGGCCGCATCATAGGCGCACCGGTCCGCGCTGTCCACCGCCCGCCCCGCACCGAAACTTTTCGTGCAACCTTGTGCGCGGGGTCCCGTATCCCTACCATCAGTCAGTCGAAAGACTGACTCCCTCCCGACAGCGACTCAAAGCGACTCACCGCGACTCACGACGTGAAGTTTCCGCTGCCCCTGAGGTGCGCTGTCGAAGTTTTCCCTCGCAGTCCGACCGCTCCGGCGATCGCACTGGGAAGACCCGGCCACCGGGAAACTTCCCAGGGCGTGTTGTGCCGGTGTACCAGCACTTGACGTTTTGAGAAGCCGACCCGCCGCCACTTCATGGAAGGAGATCCACCGGATCGGCCGCGCCATCCTCGTGTGGAACTTCCCGTCATTCGCGAAGTGCGAATGGAGCCCCACTCCTTCATTCACGCGCATCATTCGACCTCGTGTCGATGTCTCCAGATTGGGGGAGAACCACCATGAAGAAGAACCTACTGCTCCTGACAGCGGCCATCGTGCTGGCCTGGTCGTGCGCGGCCGCGGCCGGCGAGATGCCCCGTTTCATGAAGGGCGACGCCACCATCCTCGGCGGCAACGCCCACCTGTCCAAGGCCGCCGGCGACACCATCCAGCTCATGGGCCCGACCGGCTCCGGCGCGGCGTATCTCGGCGATTTCGAGGCCGGCTGGAACGGCTGGACCACCGAGGACCTCACCCGGACCACCATTTCCCACTGGCAGGTGAGCGACTTCGGCCTGGCCCCGGGCGAACGCGCGGCGTGGTGCGGCGACACCGCCTTCGCGTCGTGCGACGACTCGCTCGACGCCAGCGGCGGCTACGGCCACAACTGGCACGATCTGCTCGTGTTCCGGCGCGCCGTGGCCGATCCGCAGGCCGCGGCGAGCGTCCAGCTCACGGCGTCCCTGCAGTGGGACTCCGAGCCCGGTTTCGACTACGTGTACCTGAGCACGAAGACCAACGGCCAGATCGGCTACACCAACATCCGCAGCTGGGACGGCGCGGGCTCCGAATCCGTGTCCGAGTTCATGTCGTTCGACCCGGCCGAGCTCATCGACGGGACGGACGTGTACGTCCTCTTCCGCTTCCAGTCCGACGGCGGCTGGGACGACGAGGACTGCTCCTGGCCGACGTCCGGTGCCTGCCGCGTCGACGACGTGGTCGTCACCATCAGCCAGGGCGGCCAGGCCGACATCGTCAGCTCGACCGACTTCCAGGACGGCACGTTCGGCGATTGGGTCATCGCGTATCCCGACGGCGTCGGCGACTTCGCCCAGATCTGGTCGGGTCTGGAGGACATCGATCCCTGCCGGACCAACTACAGCAACCAGATCGCCTTCATCGACGACAACATCGTGGTGCCGGGCACCGGCGGCGGCACCTGCGTCAACTGGTGCTACGGACCCGCCGGCTACATCGTCAACACGGTGGGTGGCCTCGCGGGACCGGCCTTCCACGTCCAGAACTTCGTCGACTCGCCGATCATGGCCTGGCCGAACGCGTCGTACGACGGCGTGCTGCTCGAGTTCGACGTGTTCCGGCACGAGGACCTCTCGGTCGATGCGCCCGGCGTGTTCTACATGTTCGGCGTCCGCTCGGGAACGTCGGCCGCGGCCACGGGCGACGCGACCTGGCTCGACCGCAACGGCGTGTATTTCGGCGACGGCGACTACTTCCGCGAGTTCTTCCCCGTGACCGACCTGATGACCCCGGGGCGCACCCATGTCCAGGTGCAGCTCGGCGTCTGGGAGGCCGGCTGGATCTGGGGCTGGATCGGCAACGACGGCTATCCGGCGCCCTACTTCGACAACGTTTCGCTGAAGATCTACCCCTTCAGCGGACCGGGCATGTCGACCAACGAACTGCGGATCGCCAACGACGCCTTCCCCGAGGTCGATGCCATCAACCTCACGGATCTCGGCTCGCTGCACGTGCGGTTCGACGCGGCGCAGAACATTTCGCCGTCGACCCACCTGCGCAACGACCCGGGTGATTCGACGGTGATCGACATCGTGCCGGTGCGCACCGGCGCCACCCTGGCCGGACCGCCGATGCTCCATTACGTGATCGACGCGAACCCCCTCTTCGATCCGTACCGGACGTCGCCCGTCAGCGGCGCGGTGCCGGGCGCGCCGGCCGATCCGGGCACCGGCATTCCCGACGACGCCAAGTGGGCGTTCGACCTGCCCGACACGGGCCTGCTCTTCCCCGGCGACGTGCTGCACTACTACGTGCGCGCCGGCGACGACGTGGGCGGCGACGTGCAGTACTCGACCCTGCCGGCGAACCTGGCGGGCTTCGGCGACTTCAGCCACCCGCTGGCCTACAGCTCGAGCTTCACGGTCCACGCCCTGCCCTCCATCCGCGACGACGGCTTCGGCGGCTTCGACGTTCCCGGCATCCTGTTCTGGAACGACTTCGCCAACCGCGGCGGCGAGGACGAGTGGTACGGCGCCCTGTCCAACCTGGGCTTCCGGGCGGGCGTGGACTACGACATCTACTACACCAACCGGCCCGACTCGGGCGTCGGCAACGGCATCGGCGGCCGCACCAGCGGCCTGGCCCTCGAGTTCTACGACGACATGCTCTACACGTCGGGCGACATGGCCGTGGCCACGATCTCCAACGGCGACTACAACGTCGACGCCGGGAACGACATCGGGGCCCTGCTGAACTGGATGTCCGACGGCAACAAGGACCTCTTCCTGACCGGCGACAGCCTCGTCGGCGACCTGGCGATCAACGCCGGGGCGGCCGGCGGCGCCTTCAGCGAGGACGTCATGGGCGTGAACCTCCTGGCCACCGACGTGCGGTCGTTCATCAACGGGCAGACCACGCCGCTCGTGCGCGCGGTCCCCGGCAATCCGGTCATCCAGACCGTCGACTCGTGGATCGCCTACGGCGGCTGCCTGCAGATCAACACCTTCGACGGTGTCGTGGCGCGGGCCGGCGCCCAGCGCCTGGCCGAGTTCACCGACCAGAACGGCAACCCCGGCGCGTACAGCTTCGCGGCCGCGACGCTGAACGTGTACAACGGCACGAACCGCATCGTCTCGATGCCCTACGACCTGCGCTACCTGTACACCGATACGTCGGCCAAGGACGCGGCCCCGCTCGCCGCACGCGCCCGGATCCTGGGCGAAGTGCTGTCCTTCTTCGGACGCGACGGCGACCCCGGCGCCGTCACCGGCGTGGTCCCCGAAGCCCGTTTCGAGGTGTCCAACTACCCCAACCCGTTCAACCCGAGCACGCAGATCGCCTACTCGATCAAGGCCCCCGGCCGCCTGACGCTGAAGGTCTTCGACGTGCGCGGCCAACTGGTCAAGACCCTGATCGACGGCCACGTCGAGGAGTCGAGCCACATCCTGTGGGACGGCACCGACGCGTCCGGCGCCAAGGTCGCCAGCGGCGTCTACTTCACCGAGGCCCGGATGGGAGGTGACGTCCAGGTGGGCAAGATGGCCCTCGTGAAGTAGGGACGATTCCCTGACCCCACCATGCAGAGGGGCTCCCCCGCATCCGGCGGGGGAGCCCCGGTTCGGTCCGGCACGAGCATGGCTAGAACGGCACCCCCGCCTGCACCTGCCAGGCCGCCCCCCGCTGCTCCGCGAGCGGGTCCGGATCGAGGAGCGCCCCCCCGAGCACCCACGCGCGCCCGCCTTCCCACAGCAGCGCCGGTCCCCAGTTGAACGACTCGGCGCGGTAGCCCAGGGAACCGAACCGGTCGGCGAGCCACTCGCCCTCCAGGGCGAGGGCGAAGCCGTGGCCGAGGTCGCGGCTCACCCCGCCGCGCGCCAGCAGATGGTCGCCGCTCTCCTGGCCCGGATCGTGGGGATGGCAGTGGGCGAAGCTCAGGTTGGCGACCAGCGCCAACGCCCCGCCCGAACGCTCGAGCACCAGACCGTACTCGCCACTGGTTTCGGCGGCACAGCGGGACACCGACGCCGCCAACGACAGGCCCAGGCTCCCGTCGGCCGGAGGGACCAGGTTCCACACACCCCACAGGGCGGTCCCGTCGAAGTCGGTCTCGGTGCCCTGCTCACCGCTCACCACGGTCCAGGCGGGCAGCGCCAACCCCACCTGCAGGCGCGGCAGCAGGCCGTATTCCAGTCCGATCTGCCACGACCCCTCGCTCTGGGTGGCGGTGCCGTCCTCGAGGCGGGTGAGGGATCCGGCCTGGACGAGTTCGCCCTCGCCGGGCGCGAAGGTCTCGGCTTCGACGATCGTCATGAAGCGGCCGGCATGGGCCGGACCGCCGCAGAAGACGGCGACGGCGGTCAGGATCACCACCGGGAGCACTGGACGGGACACTTGGCAGAGCATGGTTCTCCTCCGGGTTGGGATGGTGCGACCCGGCCAAACTACGCTGTTGTTAAATTATTATCAAGTGAAAATTTGTAATCATTAAAGTTTTTTGTAGAGACATAAAGATGGACCCGACCGGCAACGAAGACGGGGGCCGCATGGCCCCCGTCGGGTTGCGCAAGGTGGGGTGGCCTAGCGGAACTGGGCCTTGAGGTCCCCCCAGGACGTCGCTTCGACGGGCGTGGCGCCCCCGGTCACGAAGGCCTGGTTGGCCTGGGCCACCGAGAGTCCCGTCAGGGCGTCCAGGCCGGCGGCCACCCGCAGGTCGGCGATCTGGCCCGCCAGATCTCCCGTCGCGACGGCGGCCACGGCATCGAGCAGCGAGGTCATGGCGCTCTGCATGGTCGGCGTGACCGTCATGGCCCCCGCCCCGTTCAGCAGATCGTCCAGGGCCGGCAGCCAGGCGTTGCGGGCCGTCATGAAGTCGTCAACGAGGGTCGGGTTCGCCAGGAACGTGCCGATCATCCCCGCGCCCATCTCGCCGTACAACGCGGCGATGTCCTGGCCACCGGGTGTCGAGGCCAGAACCTCGTCGCGGTAGCGCCGCAACATGCCGAGATCGCCGGCGATCGACTTCGCTCCCGGACGCCCCGAGGCCCCGGCCGACTTGCCGCCGCAGCCGACGGTCAACGAGCAGTCGCCGACGCAGGGGATGAACTCGTCGGCGAAGACGTAGGTCCAGAGCATGCAGAGGAAGCAGTCGGTGATGGTGTAGGGTTCGGGGGCCTCCATGATGATGTCGACGGAGTGGAAGTCGTCCGGCCCCGCCGGCGCCACGTTGTGCAGGTTCATCATGCGCACGCCGCCCGCCGCGGCGCCGTCGGTCCCGACCTTCGTGACGATGACCGTGCCGTCGGATAGTCCCGGTCGGATCTCGACCGAGTTCGGAAACACGGAGATGGCGCCCCAGGCGACGAGATCGACCCGGACGGTGTCGGTGACCGCCTGCCCGTCAGTGGTTTCGACCCGCAGAAACCCCGAATCGTCGGTACCCAGGTTGACCTCCATGACCGTGCCGCAGTTGTAGACCTGGCCCGCGTCGTCGTAGCAGTAGCGCGGGACGATCGCCTCGTCGTCGAACGGCCCCGCCCGGAAGGTCAGGTGCGGCAGGGTCGCGCCGCCGTCGTTGTCCAGGATGTTCACCTGGATCACGTTGTCCGTCGGCGAGATGAGCGGGCCGTCGGCGTTGGTCAGGGCCACATAGATGGTCTCGGTCCCTTCCGCCACCGCGTCGTCGACGATGGTGAGGACCACGTCGCGCGGGGTTCCGTCCCCCGAGGGCCAGCTCACGGATCCGGTGCCCCCGGTGTAGTCGTCCGGCCGCACGGCGGTCCCGGATTCGAGCACGTTGTGCAGCACGAACTGGGACCCGTTGCCGGGGCCGCTCAGGCCCACCTGCAGTACGACCGTTCCGACGCCCTCGGAAACCTCGATGACAGGCGGCCCGATCCAATAGGCCTCGACCTGGGCGCGGGCCCCGGGGGCTGCCGCCAGGAACAGGATGGCCAGGACCAGAAAGCGGATGCGACGCATGACATTTCCCTCCACGGATGCGGGACGACGCGCCGGACCGCCTGGACGCAGGCGGCACGACGGCTCGTCCGGACAGGTGTGACCCCCAGACCTGGAATGGGTCGCGAAAGCCGGCGCGGAAATCACACCGCCGCGAAGGAATTTTCGCCTGGGAACGGCGAGGGCGGTCAGCGGGAGGAGAACGGGTGCAGGTCCGACCGGGCCACGACGTCGCCGTCGCGCAGCACGTCGACCTGCCAGAACATCGTGTCCGGCCGGCCGGTGAGCACGTCGCCCGCAACAGCGAGCGCGGTGTCGGAACCGGCCGACAGCAGCGTGACCTCGCGCAGGGCGGCGTCGAGCACCCGGACCCGGTAGGTGGATCCAGGCAGCCCGGTCCGCCACGTCAGCCGCCAGCCGCCGCCGTCGGTGGCGACGGCCGACACCACCGGAACG
>JAGRNP010000094.1 GCA_020440705.1 bacterium
GGTGTTTCTGCCTTTCACCCGGCGTCGCGCGTTGTGCAGGGTCGGGAACCGCCTACCCCCCGTGGCACTCCGAACAGTCCGTCACCTTCCACTCCCCGTCGATGTCCTCCGGATGCACGTACTCCACGCTCTCGAGCGAGACGTATTTCGCGCCGTCCTTGCGTTCCTGCGCCATGATCGTGTGGCAGATGTTGCAGTCGCGGCTGATGACCTGGCCGTCCTCGGTCTCGTGGTTGCCGTCGTGGCAGCGGAAGCAGCCCGGCGTGTTGAGGTGGCCGATGTGGTCGGGGAAGTCGCGCCAGTTCACCTTCATCTCGGGGAAGATGTTGGTGTCGAAGAGGCGCTTCGTCGTCTCGATCGTCTGCTCGATCTCCGCGGCCCTGGCGGCGGCGAGTTCGGCGTCGGCCTCGGCGTAGTGTTCGCGGATGCCGGTCTCGATGGCGGCGAAGGCCTCGGGCGTCGACTCGTACTCCTCGCTGAGCAGGTCCACGGCCACGGTCTTGATGCCGGGCAGGGCCGGATCGATGTGGCCGAGGGCCATGGCCTCGTTCACGAGGCGGGCCGGCGGGTTGTAGTGGTGCGTCGGCCGGTTGTGGCAGTCGATGCAGTCCATGGTGCGGATCTCGTGGTCCGCCACCTGCGCGTCATCGAAGTCGGCCTCGTTGTCGCGGAAGATGCGCACGTTGCCGTCGCGGTCGGTGGCCCTGACCCAGGGGATCTCGGTGCGCTTCTCGTCGGTGGCCACGTACTCGATGGTCTCGGCGTCGTAGATGTGCTCGTAGTGGATGCCGTGGGTCGGGCCGATCTCGGTGCCGCCGCCGATCTTCATCAGCAGGTGCAGCTTCCAGTGGGTGTTCTCCTCCTCGTACCCGTAGTAGTCGTGGATCACGAGCTTGTCGTTGGAGAAGTGGGCCGGCCAGTGGCACTGCTCGCAGGTGTCCCGCGAGGGGCGCAGGTTGGCGATGGGCGTCTCGATGGGCCGCGGCACCTTGTCGAAGAGCACGGCGTAGACCTGGTACAGGCCGGAGATCTTCGCCTTCACGAACCACTCGGCTCCCGGCCCGATGTGGCACTTCACGCAGCCCACGTGGGCGTGCGGCGAGACGGAGTAGGCCGTGTACTCGGGCTCCATCACCTCGTGGCACATGGTGCCGCAGAACTCGTCGCTCTCGGTGTACTCGTAGGCCTTGTAGGTGCCGAAGCCGCTCATGGCCGCGAACAGCACGCCGCCGATGCCCAGGACGAGCGTCGCCCGCATGTGGGTCGGGTTGTTGAAGTCGATGGTGGGCAGCTTCTCGGTGCTGGGCAGGCCGAGCCGCCGGCGGCGCTGCTGGCGCACGATGCCGAAGATGGCGATGGCCAGGCCGAGCACCAGGAACGCCGGCAGGATGACGAAGGCCACGATGCCCACGTAGGGATTGTGGTCCGACGCGGTCGCCTCGAGGATGATCATGAAGGCGATCAGGCCGAGGGCCAGCGCGGCGACCAGCGCCCCGATCAGGGTCGTCGCGTTGTAGTAGGAAGCCGGCAGGCGACGGCGGCGGGGCGATTTCGGTGAACTGGCGGACACGACATACCTCCCGGAAGAGAACTCAACCTGCCAATCCTATAACACAACCTGTGAATTTCCCAGCAAAAGAAGAGGACTTCATCCGGAAGTCCTCTTCTTGAATTGATTATCATGAATCAACTTAGGAAATCAAGCCTCGTCGAAGTTGCCTTCCGGCGGGGGCGACGGGACCGTCCATTCGAGGGACGTCGCGCCCCACGGATTCTGCTCGGCCGCGGCGTCGCCCCAGAGGGTGACCAGCAGGTTGCCCGCGGCCACGGCCAGGCCGGAATAGACGCACAGCCAGCCCAGCGAGCTGATCTCGGCCAGCTTCAGGGTCACCGGCACCACGCCGGCGAAGCCGGCCGGGACGCCCTGGGCCCCCATCACCAGCTGCGGCACGAGCGCCAGGTTGATCCCGATCAGGTAGATGATGGCGCCGATGCGGGCCACCTCGTCGTTGTAGCGCCGCCCCATCATCTTGGGCCACCAGAAGTGGGCGCCCGCGAAGAACGCCGACAGGACCCCGCCCCACATGACGTAGTCGAGCTGGGTCGAGGCGAACATGGTGGCGCCGAGGTACTGGCCCACCGCCGGGCTGGCGATGAACAGGCCGAGCACCGCCGCGAAGCCCGCGTTCAGGATGAAGGCCACCGAGTAGGTCGTCGGCGAGGCGCAGGCGATGGAGCCGCGGTACAGGGTCGACAGCCAGGTGAAGGCGATCAGGGCCACCGGCACCGCCGCCAGCAGGCTGATGAACCCGAAGACCAGGGTCCCGCCCGGCGTCAGGCCGTTGCCGATGAGGTTGGCGCCGTAGCTGACCACGCCCAGGCCGGTCAGGGCGATGAGCGAGCCCACGATGGTGCGGTAGCCGCTCGAGTCCCGGCGGGCCACGCCGCTGATGACGTCGCTCACCAGGCCCGCGGCGGGCACGAGCGCGAAGTACGCCGCCGGCCGCATGGCGACCCAGAAGTAGGTGCGCCAGGCCATGGGGTCGGCCTCGGGGCCGAACATGCCCGAGCCGGACAGGCGACTGCCGGCCAGGTAGAGCACCACGATGGTGAAGATGCCGCCGGCCACGACGAGCAGGTAGCCGCCGAGATAGAAGCCCCATGCCGTCAGGGGCATGTCGAAGAAGCCCATGCCCTCGCGCCGCGCGTGGTGCACGGTGACGACGAAGTTGACGCCCATGGCGAACCAGCAGATGCCCATCAGGGCCAGGCCCACGGCCAGCACGCCGAAGGCGCCCGGATCGAGCAGCGCCAGGCCCGAGTCGAGGGTCCAGCCCGAGCTGACCGGGCCGAGGACCATGCTGGCCACGATCAGGATCAGGCCGACGGCGTAGGTGCGCAGGGAGGCCTGCGCCAGGCCCGGCAGGGCCATGTTGCGCGCGCCGAGCTGCAGAGGCAGCACGAAGTGGCCGATCACGCCCGGCAGCACCGGCACGAGCCAGCCCATGACCAGCACGATCCGCAGATAGGTGACGGTCTCGAGCAGGATGCGGTTGCCGATGCCCGGCCCGCCGACGGCCTTCACCTGCGGCAGGATCGCCAGGATCATGCCCAGCAGGAAGGCGCCCATGGTCCAGCCCATGAACATCAGCGAGATGCGCTTGTGGTCGGTGGAGGCGAACCACGCCCCCGAGCCGTGGGGCCCGCCCAGGAAGCTCCTGCGCACCTGTTCGGCGGCCGAAGGGAACACGTCGTGCATCTACTTCTCCTCCTGGGCGTCTTCGCTCGTCCCGTCCGTGGCCGGAGCCTCGTCCGCGGCGGCATCGCCGGCCGGCTCGACGTGGTCGGACAGGGACTTCAGGAACTCGGTGATGGCCTCGATCTCGCGGTCGTCGAGCTTGCCGGCGTAGGGCGTCATCACGGGCTGGAAGCCGGCGACCACGAACGCGTTCGGGGTCAGGATCGACTCCTTGATGTAGGCGGCGTCGACGACGGCCTTGCGCCCGTCCGTCGACTCGACCTCGTGGCCGTAGATGTTCTGGAACGACGGCCCCACCAGCGGCGCGCCGTTGAGGGTGTGGCAGGCCATGCAGCCCTGCTTGGTGTAGAGCAGCTCGCCCACCTCGGCCAGGGTGCGTCCGGCGAAGATGTCCTCGACCGTGGCCAGCCAGGCCTGGAAGTCGGTCGTCGACAGGCTCAGCAGCCGGGCGGTGAGGCTGTCCTGGGTGGCGACGCTCGAGGCGTCGCTGTAGATGGGGAAGTCGCCGGCGGCCGTGGCCTCGAACCAGGCCTCGGTGGTGCGTCCCGGGAAGATGGTCTGCTGCACCCGCAGGGCCGGGATCGCCATGCCCTGGGCCACGTCGGCGCTGGTCATGACCAGGCGCGTGGGCCGCCCCACCTCGACGCGCAGCGTGTCGGCCACGTGCCCGTTCGGGTAGGTGAAGTCCCAGGCTCCCTCGCGGGCCGTGACGCCGACGGTGTAGGCCCCGTAGGGCGCCACGTTCTGGTCGACGAAGGCGGGCAGGCCCGACTGGAAGGCGAAGCCCGCCAGCAGGACCGCCCCGAGCACCCACAGGCCGAGCCACAGCTTGTTGTTGCTGCCGGCCGGCATCCGCTCCGGATCGCCGTCCCTGCGCAGGAAGGTGCGCACGAAGACCATCGCCAGGCCCGCCGTCACCACGAGGGCGCAGATGGCCAGGACGTAGATGCCGAGGAAGGCGCCGTCCACGCCGGCGGCGTGGGTCGAGGCTCCCTCGGGGAACCAGGCTGTCGTATTGGCGCTGCCGATCAAACCGTTACCTCTTTCGTGCCGTCCCAGCGACGGTCGGGTCATTCTGGGGTCGCGGCGGGCCTTCCCGCCGGCCGGGCCGGACCTAGCGTCCCTGCTCCCGGGCCACGACTCGTTCCATGGCGTCCTCGATGGGCATGCACAGCCTGCCCGCTTCCTCGTCGAGGTACCGCACCTTCTCGGCGAGCAGTCCCTGCTGCTCGGCCCGGAGGGTGCGGGACTCCTCGCTGATGTCGGCGGCGTAGATCTTCGCCGCGATCTCGCGGTTCCGGGCGGCGTTCCAGCCCCCCATCAGGAACAGGGACAGGGCGATGACGAACGCGATCGCCGCCAGCCCGCCCAGCACCACCGCGGGCGTGTCGAATCCGGTCTTCTTGTTCTCGGCCGAGGCCATGCGCATCTCCTTCTAGGCGTTCTCGAAACGCAGCGATTCCTCGAGTCGCGGATCCCGCGTCGGCACCAGCGAGTTGCCGCTCGCCAGCCGCGCCACGCCGGCCAGCCAGATGCCGCCGACGCCGATGAATCCGGTCACGTACATGGGATGGAAGGTCAGGCTCTCGCTGAACGAGGGGATGACCACCCAGTACAGGTTCAGCCACTGGGCCGCGATGATCCACAGCGCCCAGAAGGCCAACAGCTTGCGGCTCCGCTTGGTGAAGCGCGAGACCAGGCCCGCGAAGGGCAGCACGAAGGTCGCGAAGAGCGTGCCGTAGGCGATCAGGTCCCAGCCGTGCCGCGTGCGCAGCATGTACCAGCTCGTCTCCTCGGGGATGTTCGCGTACCAGTACAGCATGAACTGGCTGAAGGCGATGTAGCCCCAGAAGAACGTGAAGGCGAACATGGCCTTGCCGAAGTCGTGGAAGTGCTCGGGGCTGACGATCTTCTGCATGCGGCCGCTGTTCTGCAGGCCGAGGGTCATCAGCGTGAGCACGGCGAAGAAGCTCACGAAGCCGCCCGCCCAGTAGTACACGCCGAACATGGTGCTGAACCACAGCGGGTCGACGCTCATGAGCAGGTCGAAGCCGGCCATGGCGATGGTGATGGCGCAGGCCATCAGCGAGAAGCCCGAGAAGTTTTCCAGCCTCCGGGTGTGCCTGAGGTCGCCGTCGGCGTCCTGGGCCACCGACGTGCGCCAGAAGAACATGCCGTAGCCGCTCCAGATCGCGAAGTAGATCACCCAGCGCAGGGTGAAGGCGCCCTGGCTCAGGTAGCCCGCCTTGTGGTGCATGGCGTGGCTCGCGGCGACCACCGGATCGCTCCAGCCGTACACCTTGCCGGCCAGCAGGATCACCGGGATGGCCAGCACCGCCAGCAGCGGCATCACCGCGGCCATGACCTCGGCCAGGCGCCGGATGACGACGTTCCAGCTCGCGCGGGTCACGTACATGATCGGCAGGAAGACGAGGGCGCCCAGGCTGATGGCCAGGAAGAAGGCGAAGTTCACCAGATAGGCGAAGGCGAAGTGCCGGAAGCCGTCGCCGACCGCGGCGCCGAGTCCGGCCGTGGCGGCCAGGCCGATCACGCCGATCAGCGCGCTGATGCCGAACACCTTCGACCCGAGACCCTCGAGCGTGGTCTTGGTGTCTTCCAAGCGGGGAACATGGTGGTGAGCCAATTCAGTCTCCCATGCTGGGCCGGTCGCGCCGACCGGACCGTTTACTTGCGCAGGGCGGCCCGGGCCTCGGCCGGGACGTCCTCGATGCTCGCGTTGCGGGACAGCTGCAGCGCCCGCACGTAGGCCGTGATGGCCCAGCGGTCTTCCGGCGTCGTCTGCGGCCCGTAGGCCGGCATGTTCCGGATCCCGTGCTTGATCGTGTTGTAGATGTGCCCCACCGGACGGTCGACGACCGTCTGGCTCGTCAGGTCCGTCGGCGGCGTCCAGGTGCCCTCGGCCAGGGCCGCGGCCCTCATGTTCACCAGACCGTTGCCGTTGCCCGACGCGCCGTGGCACGGGGCGCAGTGGATGTTGAAGCGCTCCTGCCCGCGGTACATGAGTTCGCGGGTCACCTCGACCGGGAAGGTGGTCACGAAGAGCGTGTCGCCCGGCACGCGGCCCTGGAAGAACGCGTCGTCGGCCTCGAGGCGGCCCTGCGCCACGGTGCCGGCCGGATGGTGCCGCATGGACTGGCCGTCGGCGAAGAAGGGGTTCACCGTCTGCGTCTTGAACTTCACCTGGTCGTCCATGTCGTAGACGACCTGGATGCGCGGCTGGGACTTCAGCGAGTGCCGCGACTTGTACACCAGGCCCATGGGGATCAGGCTCAGCGCGACCAGCAGCAGCAGCACGTACAGGATCGGGCGTGGCATCTGTCAGTCCTCCGCACTTTCGTTGACTTGCTCGACGACCGCGCCGCCCAGCGACTCGAGGAACTGGCGGGTCCGCGTCGCGTCGTACTTCGGATCCTTCGCCTCGATCACGATGAAGAACCGGTCCTGCGTGGCGCGCCGGAACCGCGCGCTGGTGAACAGCGGGTGGTACCAGCGCGGCAGGCCGTTCAGGATCCACATGCCGAAGAACGCCGCAAACGCGCTCAGGAGCACCGTCAGCTCGAACATGATGGGCACGTTGGCCGGGATGCCGAACAGCGGCTTGCCCGAGATGATGAACGGGTAGTCGACGGCGTTCATCCACCACTGCATGAGGGTGGCGAGGCCGAGGCCCGTCAGGCCGCCGCCCAGCACCAGGAAGGGCAGGCGCGTGCCGCGGATGCCCATGGCGTCGTCCATGCCGTGGACCGGGAACGGCGTGTGCACGTCCCACTTGGTGAAGCCCGCGTCGCGGGTCTTCTCGACGGCCTTCATCAGCACCGAGGCGCTGTCGAACTCCGCCATCAGGCCGTAGGTCCGGTCGCTCATTTCGCACCTCCGTCGCGCACGTGCTTCGGGATGTCGCCGTGGTAGTCGCCGACCGAGCGCCGCTCGCCGCTGTGGGCGTCGGCGATGGGCATCACGGTCTTGACCTCGGCCATGGCCACCATGGGTGCGAAGCGGATGAACAGCAGCACCAGGGTGAAGAAGAGGCCGAAGCTGCCCACGAAGGTCAGGATGTCGACGATGGTCGGGTCGTAGTAGGCCCACGCCGACGGGAGGAAGTCGCGGCTCAGCGACGAGACGGTGATCACGAAACGCTCGAACCACATGCCGATGTTCACGAAGATGTACATCACCCACATGACCGGGATGCTGGTCCGGACCTTCTTGAACCAGAAGAGCTGCGGCGTGATCACGTTGCAGCTGACCATGATCCAGTACGCCCAGGCGTAGGGGCCGAAGGCGCGGTTGATGAACGCGAAGCTCTCGTTCGGGTTGCCGCCGTACCAGGCGATGAAGAACTCGGTGGCGTAGGCGAAGCCGACCATCGAACCCGTCGCCAGGATGATCTTGTTCATGTTCTCGAGGTGGTGCTTCGTGATGATGCTCTCCAGCCCGAACCACTTGCGGGCCGGCACCAGGCAGGTGCCCACCATGGCGAAGCCGGAGAACACGGCGCCGGCGACGAAGTACGGCGGGAAGATCGTCGTGTGCCAGCCGGGCAGCTGCGCGGTGGCGAAGTCGAACGACACGACCGAGTGCACCGAGAGCACCAGCGGCGTGGCCAGGCCGGCCAGCAGCAGGTAGGCCTTCTCGTAGCGGTGCCAGTGGCGGTGGCTGCCGTTCCAGCCCAGGGAGAGCACGCCGTACACGATCTGCTGGATGCGGCCGCGCGCCCGGTCGCGGAAGGTGGCCAGGTCGGGCACCATGCCCATGTACCAGAAGAGCAGCGACACGGTGGCGTAGGTGCCGACGGCGAACACGTCCCACAGCAGGGGGCTGCGGAAGTTGGGCCACATGGACTGGTAGTTCGGGATCGGGAACAGCCAGTACACCACCCAGACGCGGCCGACGTGGATGCCCGGGAAGATCCCGGCGCAGATGACCGCGAAGATCGTCATGGCCTCGGCGAAGCGGTTGATGCCCGTCCGCCACTTCTGGCGCAGCAGGAAGAGGATGGCCGAGATCAGCGTGCCCGCGTGGCCGATACCGACCCAGAACACGAAGTTCACGATGGCCCAGCCCCAGCCGACCGGATTGTTCAGGCCCCAGACGCCGACACCCTTGATGAACAGGTAGCCGATCATCAGGAACATGATGCCCGTCAGGCCGGTCGTGAAGGCGAACGCCGCGTACCAGGCCAGCGGGGTCTTCCGCTCCAGCGCGATGTCCGACACGACCTTGGTGACCGTCGTGAGGTCATGGGTCCCGATGACGAGCTCGACCGGTGTGGTCGGGTCATCGATGGTGTTGTCGAAAGGGTCGGTGACCGACGATTTCATGTTTCAGGCTCCAGCTCCGTTGGGGACCGTGTCCCGGGAACGCTCTTTCCGATCCTGTCGTCGTCCGGCGGGCCCCGTGGGCCCGGCGGCCTTTCTATCCGTGGCCCTGCCCCGCGTGGCCGGCATCCTGTCCCGTCTCCTGACCACCGCCGTGGCCGCCGCCATGGCCGCCATCGTGCATGGCCACCGGCGTGATGGCCGGGTTCGGGTTGCGGATGCGGGCCATGTAGAAGGTCCGGGGCTTCAGGTTCAGGTAGTTCAGCAGGTCGTACGACCGGCTGTGCTCGCGCAGCTTGCTGACCCGGCTCTCCGGATCGTTCAGGTCGCCGAACACGATGGCGTCCGACGGGCACGTCTGCTGGCACGCCGGCGTGATGTCGCCGTCGCGCATGGCCCGGCCCTCGGTGCGCGCCGCCACGCGGGCGCCCTCGATGCGCTGCACGCAGTAGGTGCACTTCTCCATGACGCCGCGGGCGCGCACGGTGACATCCGGGTTCAGCACCAGGCGCTGGGTCTCCGTGAGGTCCTCGAAGTTGTTGAACCAGTTGAAGCGCCGCACCTTGTAGGGGCAGTTGTTGGAGCAGTAGCGGGTGCCGACGCAGCGGTTGTAGACCATGGCGTTCAGGCCCTCGCGGGTGTGCATGGTGGCGGCGACGGGGCACACCTGCTCGCACGGCGCCATCTCGCACTGGGCGCAGGCCACCGGCTGCTGGGCCACCTTCGGGTCGTCGGGATCGCCCATGAAATAGCGGTCCAGGCGCACCCACGACATCTCGCGACCGCGGGAGACCTCGTCCTTGCCCACGACGGCGATGTTGTTCTCGGCCTGGCAGCCGATCACGCACGCGTTGCAGCCGTTGCAGAGGTTCAGGTCGATGGCCATGCCCCACTTGTGCCCGTTGTACTCCCACTCCTTCCAGAGCGACTCGAGCGGCGGGCTGTGGATGCCGAGATGGTCGACGAAATGCTCGTCGGCCTTGTACTCCGCGAGGGAGCCCTCGCGGACCAGGCCCGGCACGCGCTTCTGGATCTCCTGCGCGCCCGCCTGGTCGATGGCGTGATGGTCCTGGGTCGTGGCCAGCTTGTAGGTGGCGCCGGTCTTCGCGAGCTTCAGGCCGTGGTCCTGGTGCAGATGCGCGAAGGTGCGCAGAGCGTAGGCGTTGAAGCCCGCTCCCTGGCCCACCCGGCCGGCGTCGCCGCGACCGTAGCCGAGGTTCACCGTCACCGCGTGGCGGGCCTGGCCGGGCAGCACGTACACGGCCATCTCGAGTTCACGGCCGCCGTAGCTGAGCCGGACCATGTCGCCGTGCTTCACGCCGAGCTCGTCGGCGGTGGCCGGGCCGAGCAGGGCCGCGTTGTCCCAGGTCAGCTTGGTCATGAAGTCGGGCATCTCCTGCAGCCACGCGTTGTCGGCGAAGCGGCCGTCGAAGACCGACTGGTCGTGCACGAAGTGGATCTCCAGGTCGTCGGCCGACAGGTGCGGCGGCTCGGCCGGCGCCGTCAGCGGCGTCCCGGCCAGGGCCAGGGGCTCGCCGTGGGCGCGCCCGCTGTCCTGGCGGAAGCCGTCGTGGATGAACGCGCGCCAACGCTTCTCGAAGCCGCCGTCGGCGTCGACCGCGGGCGCCGCGCCCTGGCCGCCGGTCATGGCGTGGAAGCTGTCGCGGGCGATCTCGTGGCTCGTGCGCGGGGTCGGATCGACGAACGCGCTAAGCACCTCGGTCGCCGTCTTGCCGCCGAAGAGCGGCGCGATGAGCGGTTGCACGGAGAGGTGGGTCATGTCCCAGCCCATGGCGTCGCCCCAGCTCTCCAGGTAGTGGGCCTGCGGAATGTGCCAGGTCGCCAGCTTGCTGGTGGCGTCGTCGTGGGTGGCCAGGTGCACCCGATGCGTCGCCTTCTGCATGGCCGCGGCGAAGTCGAGATCGGCCGGCGCCGTGTAGACCGGGTTGCCGCCCAGGATGACCAGGGTCTCGACCTGCCCCTTGTTCAGGGCCTCGACGAGCTCGGGCAGGAAGCGGATCTGGGGCGTCTGGATGGGCAGGTAGCTGACCGTGTGGCCGACATTGCCCAGCGCCTCGTTCAGGGTGTGGACCAGGGCGTGCACCTCGGGATCGAGGCGCAGGCCCGCCA
Source organism: bacterium (assembly GCA_020440705.1). Classification (NCBI taxonomy): domain Bacteria; species bacterium. The sequence continues at coordinate 10,729 of JAGRNP010000094.1, forward strand.
CCAGCAGGCTCTCGCCGCGGTGGGCCATCAGGTCCTTGGCGACCGCCGACAGGTGCTCGCCGCCGGCCGCGTGGCCCTTCCAGCGGGCCAGGGCGGCCCGATCGACACCCGCGCCGTGGGGCAGCGGCAGGCCTTCGCCCAGCACGAGCTCGGCCGCGAGGGCCCAAACCGCCGCGGCCATGTGGGTCGCGGGCGTCGGGAAACGGTGGTCGGCCATGCCGCCGGTGATGCTGTAGGTCGTCTCCCAGCAGTACAGCCGGTTCATGTGGCCGTCGTCCGGGCGCCGGGCGGCCGAGAACTGCTTGCTGTTGCGGATGGCGGTCGGATGGTCCTGCAGCAGGTTGGCGTCGAGGTCGACGAGCACCCGCGCGTGGGACAGGTCGAGCTGGCACAGGGCCGCCGTGCCGAAGGCCAGCTTGGCGCCCTTCATCTCGTTCACGCGGCACACCGGCTCCCACAGGAAGACCCCGGCACCGGCCTGGCCCAGTCGGGCCAGCAGCGCGTTCTGCGCCGGCGACGTCGAGGCGCCGGCCAGCACGGCCATGCGGCCCTTGCCGGCCCCCCGGGCGAAGGCCAGGAAGTCGTCCCAGCTTCCGCCCGACCGCCCCATGCCGTTGCGCCGCAAGATCTTCTGACTGCGGTCAGGGTCATAGACATCGAGCACGCTGGCCTGGGCGAAGGCACTCGTCGCCCCTTGGCTGAGTCCCATCGCGGGGTTGCCGTCGACCTTGATGGGCCGCCCGTCGTAGCTGGTCGCCACCACGCTGCTGGCCACCGGACCGAGCTCCATGGTCGTCGCGAACCGCATGGGCGTGCCCGGCATGACGCCCTCGGGACGCTGGGCGAAGGGAACGATCTTCTCCTGCGGGAAGCGGCAGCCCGCCAGCGAGGCCATGGCGATGGACGCCGACATGACCTGCAGGAAGCGGCGCCGGCTCCAGCCGTCGCCCTGGGCGTCGACCCCGTGGGGGAACTCGTTCTCCACCTGGGCCCGGTATTCGTCGGTGTTGGCCAGCTCCTGCAGACTGCGCCAGTAGTTGGCGCTGTGGATCGGGCTGCCCGCGCTGACGACGTTCTTCTCGGACATTCTGGAACCTTCCTGACCTCTCCGGCCCACCCCGCCCTAGCGGTGGCAGGTGGCGCAGTCCTCGGACGGGTTGATCTCGTATTCGGCCCGCAGACGGGCGCCCAGCACCGTCGGATCCTCGTTGGGGACCCAGTGCATGTCGGTGACGAATTCCTTCGGCCGCAGATTCGGCTCGGGGTTGCGGTGGCACTCCAGGCACCAGCCCATGGTCAGGGGCTTGGCCTGCTCCACCACTTCCATGCGGTCGACCTGTCCGTGGCAGCTCACGCACCCCACGCCCGACTGGATGTGGCCGGCGTGGTTGAAGTACACGAAGTCGGGCAGGTCGTGGATCCGGATCCAGGGAATGGGCTCGCCGGTCTGGGCGCTCTGGCGCACCAGTTCGAGCTTCTCGCTCTGGGTCCGGACCGAGGCGTGGCAGTTCATGCAGGTCGCGGTGGCCGGGATCGTGGCCTTGGCCGTGGTCTCGACGCCCAGATGGCAGTAGCGGCAGTCGATGCCGAGTTCGCCGGCGTGCAGGGCGTGGCTGTAGGGGACCGGCTGCTCGGGCGCGTAGCCCATGGCCGACATCTGCGGCGAAAACACGCCGGTGATGAGCACCACGGCGTACAGGAGCCCGCCGGCCGCCAGGACGGCCGTCAGCTCGCGCAGCCTGTTCACCCACCTGGGGAAGACGAACTTGTCGGTGGTGCCGGCGCCGTCCGCGCCGCCCCGGTCCTGGTTCTGGTCGAAGTTCTCGGGAGCCAAGCGACTCTCCCCCTTCATCGGCGCTGAAAGGTTGAGGTCCTGGTCGGAGTGGCTCCGGACCGGGACGTGCCGAATTCGCGTGCAAACAGCGGGTTTGTGTGCCGGATCGGGGCCGATAATAGTGTCCGGCCGTTTTCATGACAACGGAAAAAACCGGACCTCAAGGGCTTCAATTGCGGCCCCGACGCCCGGCTACTTCGTGTCGAAGGACTGCCCGCACGCACAGCGGGTCGTCGCATTCGGGTTGTCATAGTGGAACCCACCACCCACGATCGCCTCCACCCAGTCCACCGTCAGGCCGGAAATCCGCTCCAGATCGGCGGCGGCGCAGAGGATCCTCACCCCATCCTGCTCGCAGACGTGGTCATCTTCCCCCAAACCGTCCACGATTTCAACGAGATACTTGGTGCCGGCGCATCCGCCCGGCTGCACACCGATGCGCACGGCGCCGGAAGCGGGCCGGGATGCCAGGCGGCGCTTGATCTCCTCGATCGCGTTGGCGGTCAGGTGGATCACCGTCGGACTCTCTGCGGGCTGGGGAGGTGGTCGGTGTCGATCGTGGAGAAAAACTATCCTGCAGCGCACCCAAAATCAAACCGGAGTTTCGCGGGCCGGGCCGTGGCGACCACGGCGATCCGACCTAACTTGTCGGGGTGACGACGAACCCGCGACGACGCGACGCCGGCCTCCGCCCCGCGCCCGAACCGCCGGCCCCTGCGGCCGGCTTCGACAGGATGCCATGAGCGACGACAACAACAACAGCGACAACGACTTCCCACGGAATCCGCCTCCCTCCGCCTCGCCGGACGACCTGCGCCGCCACGGCAATCGCCTGCGCGACGAGGCTTCCCTCTACCTGCGCCAGCACGCCCACAATCCGCTGGACTGGTATCCGTGGGGTCCCGAAGCCCTGGAACGCGCCCGCACCGAGAACAGGCCGGTCTTCCTGAGCATCGGCTACTCGTCGTGCCACTGGTGCCACGTCATGGAGCACGAGGTCTTCGAGGACGACGAGGTCGCCGCCTTCATGAACGCCCACTTCGTGAGCATCAAGGTCGACCGGGAGGAGCGCCCCGACCTGGACAGCGTGTACATGGACGCCGTGCAGGCCATGACCGGACGCGGCGGCTGGCCCATGTCGGTCTTTCTCACGCCCGACCTCAAACCGTTCCACGGCGGCACCTACATTCCCCGCGACCACTTCCTGCAACTCGTCCGGCAGATCGACGAGGTGCTCCGCACCCGGCGCGCCGACGTGGAACGCCAGGCCGACCAGGTGACGGATCACATCGCCGCCGCGCTGCCCGCCGGTCCGGCCCCGGCCGACGCCGCCCTCGACGCGAGCCTGATCGATCGCGCCGTGGCCCGCGCCGGCGAGGTGTACGACGCCGTCAACGGCGGCTTCCAGCAGCAGCAGAAGTTCCCCACCCCGGTCAAGTGGCGCTTCCTGCTGCACCGGCATCGCCGCCGGAACGACCCGGACACGGCCGCCCGCGTCGCCCACACCCTCGAGGCCATGCAGGGCGGCGGCCTCCAGGACCACGTGGGCGGAGGCTTCCACCGCTACACGGTCGACCACCGCTGGACCGTCCCCCACTTCGAGAAGATGCTGTACGACAACGCCCAGCTCGCGGCCCTGTACCTCGAGGGCGGCGCCGCCCTCGACCGGCCCGACTTCACAGCGACCGGCCTGGACACCCTCGACTTCCTGATGCGCGAGATGCAGGACCCGGCGGGCGGCTTCTACGGCAGCTTCGACGCCGACAGCGGCGGTGAGGAGGGCACCTACTACGTGTGGTCGCCGGCCGATCTGGCGGCCGCCGTGGGCGAGGCCGACGCGGCGATCCTCGCCGACGTGCTCGGCGTCGACGAGAGGGGCAACTTCGAAGGCACGGGCGCGAGCGTGCTCACCCGCCGGCACGACCTGGGCCGGATCGCCGCCCGCCACGGCCGCAACCTCGAGGACGTCGCCGCGCTCTTCCCCCGCCACCGCACGGCCCTGCGGGCCTTCCGCGACCAGCGCACCCCGCCCGGCCTGGACCGCAAGATCATCACCTCGTGGAACGGCCTGACCATCGCGGCCCTCGTCCTCGGCTACGCCGCCACGGGCAGCACCCGCTACCTCGACGGCGCCCGCCGGGCCGCCGACCACCTCCTGGCCCGGCACCGTCGCGCCGACGGCACCCTGTGCCGGGCCACGAGCGAGGGCCGCGCCGCCGGCGAGGGAGTCCTCGACGACTACGCCTTCCTGGCCGACGGCCTCGTCGACCTCTTCCAGTACGGCGGCGACCCGCGCCATCTCGCGGCCGCCCGCGAGCTGATCGACTTCGCCCGCGTCGATTTCGCGCGGGACGACGGCCCCGGCTACCACCTCTCGGGCCGCCGGGCCGATGCGCCCCTCGGCCGCACCGTCGACTACTTCGACAGCGTCATCCCCTCGGGCAATGCCGTGATGGTCCGCAACCTGGTGCGGCTGGCGGCCCTGACCGGCGAGTCGGGCTATCGCGACGAGGCGGTCGCCATCCTGTCCGGCTGGCACGACCTGCTGCGCCGCGGCGGCCTCGAGCTCGCCGGCTGGCTCGACGCCCAGCTCCTCGTGGCCGGCCCCTGCCTCGACGTCGTCATCGCCGGCGATCCCGACGACGACGGCACCGCCGCCCTGCTGCGGACCTACCGCAAGGTCATGCCGGCCCATGCCGTCCTGGCCCGGGTGCCCGCCGCCGGCGCGCCGGACGACCTGCTCGCCCTGGCCCCGGCCCTCGCGGGCAAGGCGGCCCGGGACGGCCGCGCGACGGCGTACGTCTGCGAGCACGGGGCCTGCCGCGCGCCGACGCCGGATCCTCGCGAGTTCGAATTGCAGCTGCGGGGGGCAGGGGGGCGGTAGGTTTCCGCCCCGGCAGGGCGGACCGGCCCGACCGCCCCCGGGGTGGGGTCGTTTCGTGAGGTCTTGGGAGTGCGGTCGTCCCCG
>JAGRNP010000095.1 GCA_020440705.1 bacterium
CGGGCTCGGGCACGTAGGCGGCCTCGGGCGCGGCGGCGGGGGCCGCGGGCGCCTCGGCGCCGGCGCCGCCGTCGTCGATCACCACCACGACGTCGCCCACGTTGACGATGTCGCCCACCTTGCCCTTGAGCGCCTTGACCGTCCCGCCCTTCGGCGAGGGGATCGTCACCGCGGCCTTGTCCGTCTCGACGTCGACCAGGGGCTCGTCCTCACCCACGTGGCCGCCTTCCTCGACGTACCACTTCAGGATCTCGCCCTCGGCGATGCCTTCGCCCATGTCGGGCAGCTTGAACTCGAACAAACCGGGCCTCCTAGAAGTCGAGGGTCTGGTTGATGGCGTGCACCACCCGGGCCGCGTTGGGAATGTAGCTCTTCTCGCGGCCGAAGTACGGCGTCACCACATCATAGCCGGTCAGCCGGGCGACGGGTGCCTCGAGATAGAGGAACGACTCGTCGTTGATGCGCGCGGCGATCTCGCTCGAGACGCCGTAGGTGCGCGGGGCCTCCTGGACCACGACGCAGCGCCCCGTCTTCTTCACGGACTCGGTGAAGGCCGGGTAGTCGAGGGGCGAGATGGTGAGCAGGTCGATGATCTCGATGCTCGTGCCTCGCTCCTGCTCGACCTGGGCCGCGGCCTTCAGGGCCGGGCGCATCATGGCGCCCCAGCTGATGAGCGTCAGGTCGGTGCCCTCCTGCACCACCTGGGCCTTGCCGATGGGGAGCACCTCCTCCTCGTCGGGCACCTCCTCGCGGAAGGCGCGGTACGAGTGCTTGGGCTCCATGAACACCACGGGGTCCGGATCGCGGATCGCCGCCAGCAGCAGGGCCCGCGCGTTCCGCGGCCCGCTGGGGATGACGACCTTGGCGCCCGGCAGGTGGGCATACGTCGCTTCCCGACTCTCGGAGTGGTGCTCCAACGCGCGCACGCCGCCGCCGTAGGGCATACGGATCACCATGGGCACGTTGAACTGGCCGTGGGTGCGGGCGCGCATGCGGGTGGCGTGGGCCTCGAACTGGCCCATCATCAGGTAGCTGAAGCCGGAGAACTGCATCTCGCAGACGGGCTTCAGGCCGGCCAGGGCCATCCCGATGCTGGTGCCGAGGATGGCGCTCTCGGCCAGCGGCGTGTCGATGACGCGCTCGCGGCCGAACTTCTCGAGCAGGCCCTCGGTGAGGCGGAAGACGCCGCCGTCGACGGCCACGTCCTCGCCCAGGACGAGCACGTCCCTGTCCTTCGCCATCTCCTGGTGGAGGGCCATGTTGATGGCCTGGACCATGTTCAGCTTGGCCATCTAGTTGCCCCCTTCGCGCGCGACGTTGTCCAGGAAGTCCCGGTGCTGGGCGCTGATGACGTGGTGCTCGGTGCCGAAGACGTGCCGGAAGGGCTCGTCCTGCTGCCAGTCCTTGGGCGACTCGAATTCCTCGACCGCGGCGTCGACCCGGGTCTTGGCGTCGGCGAGCAGGGCCTCCTCCTGCGCCTCGTCCCACCACCCCTTGCTCTCGAGCCACTTGCGGGTGCGGATGAGGGGCTCCTTCTCCCAGGCGCACTTCTCTTCGTCCTCGGTGCGGTACTTCTTCGGGTCGTCGGCGGTGGTGTGCATCATCAGGCGGTAGGTGACGGCCTCGATGAGGGACGGGCCCTCGCCGGCGCGGGCCCGGGCCAGGGCCTCGCGGATCGCGACGGTGACGGCGAGGGGATCGTTGCCGTCGACCTGGATCACCGGCATGTCGAAGGCGAGGCCCTTCTGGGCCAGGGTGCGGCTCGAGGTCTGCTCGTCGCGGGGGATGGAGATGGCCCACTGGTTGTTCTGCACCACGTAGACCACCGGCGCCTTCCACACGGCGGCGAAGTTCAGGCCCTCGAAGAAGTCGCCCTCGCTGGTGCCGCCGTCGCCGATGAAGGCCACGGCCGCCGCGTCCTCGCCCTTGTAGCGGGCGGCGTAGGCGAGCCCCGCCGCGTGCTCGATCTGGCAACCGATGACCACGCTCACCGGCGTCAGGCGCAGATCGCGGCTCGGCAGGATGTTCCCCTCTTCCCAGCCGTTGTAGTAGTACAGCGTGGAGGTGAGGGGCTCGCCGCGCACGAGGCGGCCGCCGAGCTCGCGGAAGGCGCCGACGAACCAGTCGTTGGCCTGCATCTCCAGGGCGATGGGGATCGAGATGGCCTCCTGCCCGGTGCAGGGCGGGAAGGTGCCGAGGCGGCCCTGGCGCTGGAGCTTGAGCATGCGCTCGTCCAGCACGCGGGCCAGGCGCATCCAGCGGTACATGGTGACCGCCTGCTCCTGGCTGAGGCCCGGGTCGAGGGCGGCATCGAGGGTGCCGTTCTCGTCCAGGACCTGCAGGTACTCGACGTCGAACTTCGCGATGGATTTTCTGGGCATACGGAGTCCTCGGGCTGGATCGCAGCGGTGGGCGGACCGCGCGGCGATCGACAGGGTTGGACCGGACGGGCCGCCTGCAGTCCGCAAAAACGGGCCGCAATGGGCCTCCGCGGAGAAAAGGAGGAATTTCGGCCCGGGAAGTGTCCGCTACAAGGTAGCAGGCCACACGGTTTTTGCAAACCCGAATGGACTTGGTTCTCATGTTCAGAACCCGTGAAATCGGCGATTCGGGGCGATTTCGGGGTGGATAAACGCCGCATTCCTTTCTAACTTGCCTTGGAGTCGGAAGCAAGTTATTCGCCGGTCGCGGCGAACCCCCTCGGAGGCAGGACCATGTTGACCCCGAAGCTCCTCGCAGCCCTGAACCAGCAGATCAACGAAGAGTACTACTCGAGCTACCTCTATCGCGCGATGGTGGCCTGGTTCGAGAGCACCAACCTGGACGGCTGCGCCCACTGGATGCGCATGCAGGCCGACGAGGAGCATCTGCACGCCCTGAAGATCTTCAACTACGTGCTCGACCGCGGCGGCAAGGTGGAATTGAAGGCCGTCAAGGCTCCGCCGGCCGAGTGGGACAACCCGCTGGCCGCCTTCGAGGCCGCCCTGGACCACGAGAAGTTCATGACCGCCTCCATCTCCAAGCTGGCCGACCTGGCCATCGACGAGAAGGACCACGCCACCAACAACGTGATGCAGTGGTACGTGTCGGAGCAGGTCGAAGAGGAGGCCCAGGTCGACGACATCGTCAACAAGCTGCGCCTCGTGGGCCAGGACGGCCCCGGCCTGTTCATGATCGACCGCGAATTGAAGGCGCGGATGGCGCCGGTGAACCCGGACGGCATCGTCTAGGCTCCTGCGCAACCAGCGCGGCGCTCCAGGAACGGGACCCGGCCGGGTCCCGTTTCGTTTGCGGCGGGGTGGCCCTGGAGGGCGCCTCCCGCATCCGGGACGGTGTGTCCCGCAAAGGGGACATGGGGCGAGCGGACACCGGCGACCCGATGGGACGCCGGATTTGACAAGCCGTTGTCGAGCAAGGTATTATCACATGCCGGTGGTGCCGTCGTCCGGCCGGGGTCGCGGCCCGGAAAGTGCAATGCGGATCCCGCGTCCGGGTGGCCCGGGCGACTGCTGACGAACTCAAGGGGGAGACTTCCATGACCAGGACCGTGATCGTTTCGCTGCTGCTTCTGTCCGGGCTGGTGCTGCTGGCGTCCTGCGGCGACGACGTCACCGTGCCGATGGGAGAGGATCCGCCGGGCCCCTACCTGGTGGAGAAGCCGCTGGTGATCCCGTCGGGGGCCTACCTCCACGACCGGTTCTTCCGGCTCGATCTGCCCTGGGCGGAGCCGGCGGGCCGTGGGGACGGCGACGTGATCGACCTGTCGACCATCAGGCTCTTCGAGTTGATGCCTGCGGGGCCGGCCAGACCCGGCGACGTGGCGAACATCGCCGTGTACGTGGACAGCCTGGGCTGCAGGGCCTGGTCCGGTCTGGACTTCACGGCCCCGTTCCTGACCGGAGCCCGCTGGCAGCTTCGGCAGTCGATCGCGATCAGGAATGCGTCGGATGGTTCGCTGCGGGTCGTCGATCTGGGCGCCGAGGCGGCGTCCGACGCGGTCCTGGCCGTGACCTACGCCGTCCGCGATGCGACCGGCGGCGTCATCCGGGTCGGGGACGACCCCGCAGCCGGTGCGCCGAGCCAGGCGGTGGACGGTGCGGAGGGACTCTTCTACCGCATGAAGCTGCTCAAGGCGGCCACGTGCCCGCCGGTGCCCCATGTCCGCGACTACCCGCTGCGCAACGTCTACTACCTCGGCGGCGCCAATATCGATCCGGCCGGGTTCGATTTCCGCATCGAGTTGGCCGGGGCGGGCGTCGATCCGCTCGACGAGACCGAAACGGGGATCCCGTGGTTCCGCTTGTTCGGCCTGGATTCGCGGGACACGGCGGGCCGGCCCGGCCCGGACGGCCTGCTCGACATCCGGGATGCGACGATCTTCGATCTCGACCACGGGTTGGTGTTCTTCCCACCCGATCTGCCGCAGCCCTTCGCGGCGGCGGCCGCGACCTACGAGGCCCTGGCCGCGCCGGACCAGTATCCGTACGCGGGGTCGGTGCTGGCCCGGCACGTCACTCCCCGCATCTACGAGCCGGGCCTCTCGCGTGCGGAACATCTGGCCGCCGGCCGGTTCACCATGAACTGGACGGCGACCGCCATGGTCTACCCGGACCGGCCGCTGCCGGGGCCCTTATCCCTGGCCCGGCCGGACTGGATGCGCGCCGCCGTTCCGCGCGGTATCGATGCGGAGCCGGTGCCCGCGGGCCGCACCGACCAGGTGCGCTGGTTCGCGCCGCGTGAGCGCGTCCAGGCCCGCCATCTGGATCCCGACCTGGCCGGCGCACCGGGCGACGAGACGGTGCCCGCCCTGGAACTCTACCTGCGCGCAAGCTCGGGTTGGCAGGCCGGCAGCTGGGGCGGCATCGCCACGGGACTGTCGCGCACCGGCGCGGATCTGCGGGACGCCCGGCGCATGGAGATCTGGCTCAACGACGGCCAGGCCGAGCGCGCATTGCGCTCCGGGCGGCTGCACATCGACGTGGGCTACGTGAGCGAGGACGGGTTCTGGCCCGAGACCGGCGAGGGGCCCGAGACCGGGACCTTCCAGAGCGAGGACCGCAACTTCGACGGCGTGTGGACCCTGGACGAGGACACGGGCCTGGACGGGGCCGGCAGCGCCGGGCCCGAGGCGTACGCCTCCGACTACGTCGTCGACGGCGACAGCCCCTTCCCGCGCATCAACGGCACGGCGGCCAACAACCGCTGGGACACCGAGGACCTGAACGGCGACTTCTTGTTCGGGCGGCGGGAGGGCTACTTCACCTTCGTCATCGACCTGGCGTCGGCCCGCCCCGAGGTCGACGTGGTCTACGACTACGAGGACACGGGCGACCTGGTCGCTGCCGGAATCGCCTGGCGCCGGCACAGCATCAACTTGGACGCGTTCATCCCGGTCGACGTCGACCTGGCGCCGAACCGGGCGGCCGTCACGCACCTGCGGCTGTGGTTCGACGACCCGATGCGCCCGGCGGGCGAGAACGCCGTCCGCCTGCAGATCGCCGGCCTGCGCTTCGTGGAGTAGGGGCGGGGTCTCAGAAGGTCTTTTCTATCTCCCGGGCCGTCTCATCATCCATGGGGCGGCCCCTTTCCCGCAGCTTCGCCACGAAGATCCGCCGCAGCTTCTCGGGCTCGTTCTGCCCGAACTTCACCTTGCCGGTCCAGGACGCGCAGCGCACGGCGAAGACGCCCACGTGCTCGAGGGCCTTGCGGTAGCGCGGGATGTCCGGCGTGATGGTCGCGTAGTTGCCTTCGGGCTGGTGCTTGACCATGAGCGCGTTGAGCGCGTCGGCCTTCTCCTGCAGATCGGTGATGGGCTCGCAGCGGCCCTTGATCTCGATGGACTTGAAGAACTGGGTGGCCGGGCAGGCGTAGTCGGGCGCCGACCAGTTGCTGGGGATGTAGGCGTACTCCTTGACCACCGTGAACCCGGCCAACGGGGCGGCCTGGATCAGGTCGTACTTCTCGCCCTCGAGGGCGCCGTGGAAGACGATGTCGTGGCCGAGGGTGGCGAAGTTCAGGGCCACCGAACGCGGCATGCCGTCCGGCAGGACCAGGCCCAGGTAGCCCACGAGGACCTCGCCGCACACCTCGCGGAAGACGGCGTCGTCCTGGCTGGCCAGTTCGGCGCGGCGCAGGCCGCGGCTCTCACCCACGGGCCTTCTTCTTCGCCGCCGCTTTCGCGGCCTTCTTTTCCCGGTGGGCCCGCGTCTGGTCGATGTAGGTCGCGGCGTCGGGGGTCTTGCAGCTGGTCTGGCCGTGGTCGACCTCGACCTTGCCCATGCGCTTCGCTGCGGCCTTGGCGTGCTGCGCCAGGGCGTCGTCGACGGCGCCGAGGGCGATCAGGGCCTGGTTCATGCTGTGGCGCGTGCGGTTGGGACGGTCGTGGATGGTGGCCGCGATCTCGTCGATCTCGGCGCGGGCGAAGCCCGGATCGATCTCCGCCCCGTCCCGGTAGCAGGCCACGGCCGCCAGGACGTTGTAGGCCGCCGCGGCCACGAACTCGCCCTTGCGCTTCTTCCACGCGCCGTACCGGGCGAGGCCCTTGCCGGTGCGCGCGACCAGGGCGCTGAAGGCGTCGCACAGCACGTAGTTGTCGAGCTCGCGCACCCAGGCGTCGAGTTCGCGGGCGGTCAGGGCGCCCGGGTCGGCGATCATCGTCGCCAGGACCCGGGCGTCGTGGTTGCCCGTCGCCCAGAGGGCGCGAGCCAGGCCGTGGTCGGTCCCGATGGTCTTGTGCAGGCGGCCGAGCTCGGCGTAGCTGACGCCGAAGGCGTCGCCCTTCACGCCGTGGCGTCCGTACACCTTCACGTTCTGGGCGGTGCCGGCCTTCCGCAGGGCGGCCAGGGCCTGGTCCTTGGTCATGCCTATTCCTTCCGCGGTTCGATCTTCAGCCCCTTGCCGGAGAAGACGATCTCGGGGTCCATGTTGGCCTCGGCGGCCATCATGTTCGAGGAGTTGATGGACCAGGTGCTGGTGCGGCCGTCGGTCTCCGGCGCGTTCGACGAGACGATGTCGCCGGGCACGGTGATGCGGAAGCGCACGTCGAGCTCGGCCAGCGCGCTCATCATCTTGCCCATGATCTCCATCTGGCGGCCCATCTTCTCGGGGTCCATCTGGGCGGGGGCGTCGTCCTCGGCGGCCTTCTCCTCCTTCTCGTCGGCGGGCACGGGAGGGAAGTCGTAGGTCGTGTTGCGCAGCACCAGGTTGCCGTCGCCGGCGTCGAAGATGGCCATGCCCTCGCTGTCCTGGCCGTCGCCGAGGGTGCGGTTCATGACGTAGCTGAGGCCCTCGAGGTTCTCGAAGGCGAGTTCGAACTCGAGGGTCTCCCGCTCGCCCTCCATCTTCTTCTCGAAGCGCGTCACCTTCACGCCCCAGTCCTTGCCGGCCTCGGACATGCGCGAGCCGTCGATCTCGTCGAAGGCGGGGAAGTCCATGTCGTCGGACTTGCCGGCGTCGAGCTCCTTGAGCTCGAGGATGCACTGCTGGACCGTCTCGGACATGGCGATGGTGGCCTTCATCGTGCCGGAGCCGTCGGCGGCGATGTCGGTGTCCACGTGCATGAAGACGCAGCCGGACAGGCTGAACACGGACAGGGCCAGGAGCGCCGGGACAAGAAACTTCCGCATGGGATTCCTCCGCAGATCGGGTTGATGGTGGGCGGACCGGGCCGCCGGCCGGGACGGGGCGATGCCGCTCTTGCCGAACCGGGCTATTCATGCTACTGCAAAGGGGACATTTCCGACAGGGTTTCCCTCCGCGCGACGCCGGACCGTGCTCCGGTGCGCGCCGAAAGCGTGCAAGCGATGTCCGACAAGAACACGACACCCTCCTGCTTCAAGGCCTACGACATCCGGGGCGTGGTGCCGGACGAGCTGAACCCGGCCTTGGCCTACCGGGTCGGCGTGGCCACGGCCAACTTCCTGCGGGGCAGGCGGTTCGTGGTGGGGCGGGACTGCCGCCTGAGCAGCGGCGAGCTGGCCCGGGCCGTCATCGAGGGCCTCACCGACGCCGGGGCCGACGTGCTCGACATCGGCGAGTGCGGCACCGAGATGGTCTACTACGCCACCTTCGCGCGGGGGCTCGACGGCGGCATCATGGTCACCGCCAGCCACAACCCGATGGACCACAACGGCATGAAGCTGGTCCGGGACGAGGCCAAGCCCATCAGCGGCGACACCGGTCTGCACGAGATCGGGCGCCTGGCGCGCGACGTCGACCAGACCCTCGCCGGCCGCAAGGGCACCGTGGTGCGGGAGGACGTGCGGGACGAGTACGTGGCCTCCCTGCTGGGCCGGTTCGACACGTCGACCTGGCGGCCCCTGAAGGTGGTGGCCAACGGCGGCAACGGCTGCGCCGGCCCCGTGGCGCGGGCCTTCGCCGCGCAACTGCCGTGCGAGTTCATCCACGTGCACGACACGCCCGACGGCCGCTTCCCCAACGGCATCCCCAACCCGTTGCTGCCGGAGAACCGCAGCGCGACGGCCGACGCGGTGAAGGCCCACGGCGCCGACCTGGGTCTGGCCTGGGACGGCGACTTCGACCGCTGCTTCTTCTTCGACGAGCAGGGCGGCTTCATCGAGGGCTACTACCTGGTGGGCCTGCTGGCGGCGGCGGCCCTGCGCACGAGCCCGGGCAGCGCCATCGTGCACGACCCGCGCCTGACCTGGAACACCATCGACCGCGTGACGGCGGCCGGCGGCAGGCCGGTGCAGAACAAGACCGGCCACGCCTTCATGAAGGAGCGCATGCGCAAGGAGGACGCGGTGTACGGCGGCGAGATGTCGGCCCACCACTACTTCCGCGACTTCGCCTACTGCGATTCGGGCATGCTGCCCTGGCTGTACGTGCTGCAGGAGATGTCCGACTCGGGCCGGTCCCTGTCCGATCTGGTCGCGGCCATGCAGGCGGCGTATCCGGCGAGCGGGGAGATCAACCGCCGTCTCGCCGACCCCGGGGCCGCTTTGGCACGGATCGAGCAACGGTACGCCGCGGACGCCCGGGCGGTCGACCGCACCGACGGCCTCAGCCTCGATATGGGCAATTGGCGCTTCAACTTGCGCATGAGCAACACCGAGCCGGTGATCCGGTTGAACGTGGAATCGCGGGCCGACACGGCCCTCATGACAGAGAAAACGGCCGAAATTCTGGCACTTCTGGACGCCTAGAGCGAAATTGTCGGGGACACGCCCCGTTGCGAAGGAGCCGCCCTTGAGCCACCCCCTCATGGATCCCGTCCACAAGTTCTACATCCCGGTCATGGGCACCGGGTTCACCATCGACACGCCCCTGAAGGTGGCGCGCTACGGCATCAGTTCGGTGGTGTCGCTCGTCGATGACGTCCTGATCGAGCAGATGCGCAGCCGCCTGAGCCGCGCCTTCGGCCGGGACTACGCCGAGATCGGCAACGACGACGAGGACTCGCGCGCGCGCCGCATCACCGAGTACCTCGACCTGATGGACGAGATGGTGCACGACCAGATGGCGAAGCTGCGGGCGTCGGTGTTCGAGGCGGGCAGCGAACTGACCCGCTACTACGAGATGCTGCCCGAGTCGCCCCTGCGCCAGATGTACGAGCAGATGAAGGCCGTGGCCGACCCGGACGAACGCGCCCGCCTGCAGCAGGCGCTGAAGGACAAGCTCACGCCCGGCGGCATCGACGTGAACATCATGACCAAGCTCGACCGCGACCGCATGCAGAAGGGCCAGCTGCTGCCGCCGGTCTTCGCCGACGCCATGAGCGCCCTGCGCGGCTACGCCAACAGCCGCCTGAAGTCGTCGCTCATCCTCTCGGCGGGCCTGAACCGGCGCCTGTACAACTACCTCGCCGAGTTCGGCGACTTCTTCCCCGACGAGACGGGGGAGATCCGCAAGCGCATCATCCTGAAGGTGGGCGACTTCCGCTCGGCCGCGCTGCAGGGCAAGCTGCTCGCGCGCAAGGGACTGTGGGTGAGCGAGTACCGCATCGAGTCGGGCCTGAACTGCGGCGGCCACGCCTTCGGCGGCAAGGGCGCCCTGCTCGGCCCGATCCTCGAGGAGTTCCAGCAGAAGCGCGACGAGCTGCGCGAGTCGCTCGAGTCGGTCTGGCGCGCGGCCCTGGCCGAGATCGGCCGTGTCGCGCCCGAGGCCAGGATGGACGTGCGCGTCACGGTGCAGGGCGGGATCGGCACCGCCGAAGAGAACCGCATGCTCACCGAGAAGTACCGCGTCGACGGCACCGGCTGGGGCAGCCCCTTCCTGCTGGTGCCCGACGTGGTGAACATCGACGCGCTGCACCTGAAGAAGGTGAGCGAGGCGCGCGAGGAGGACGTCCACCTGAGCGACTCGTCGCCCCTGGGCGTGCCGTTCTGGTGCCTGAAGACCTCGCTGAGCGAAGAGGTGCGGCTGCAGAAGATCGAGCAGGGCAAGCCCGGCAGCGAGTGCCCCAAGGGCTTCCTGGTCTCGAACACCGAGTTCACCAAGGCGCCCATCTGCACCGCGAGCCGCAACTACCAGCGCCGCAAGCTGACCTCGCTGGAGGCGGCGCCGCCGGAGCGCCCGGAGCTGAAGAGCGGCCTGACGGAGCTGGTGGTGGCCAAGGCCTGCATCTGCCACGACCTGGCCGGCGCGGCGACGGTGCCCAACGAGATCGATCCGGCCGCGCGCACGGCCGTCTGCTGCGGGCCCAACACCGTCTACTTCAGCCAGGTGGCGCGCCTGTGGGAGATGGTCGACCACATCTACGGCCGCGCCCAGCTTCCGTTCAAGATGGAGCGGCCCCACATGTTCCTCAAGGAGCTGTCGCTCCACGTGGACCGCATGAAGCGCGACCTCGAGAAGCACCGCCAGGGCCTGATCGACGCCAAGGACGCCGCCACCGAGGAGATCCGCACGAACCTGATCCAGGGTGTGCGGCTGTACCGGGAGCAGGCGGCCCAGCTGGCGGCCGACAAGAAGGACGAGTTCCTGGCGAAGCTGGAGGCGCTGCGGGGGGAACTGGACAAGGTGCGGTAGGAGGGATCCCGGCATTGCGCCCCGCCGCGGAACCGCGGCACCGCGCCGCGCGGGAGAACACCAGCACCCACGCCACCGAATGCTTCGACGCGGACCCGCTCCCGTTCCCCTCGTGGACCATTTCCTGCGATGCTGCCGTTCCGCCGACCCGCTACCGCCTGAGGACCAGCTTGCCCGACGCCGAACCGGACGGCGTCTCGACCCGGTACAGATACACGCCGCCCACGACCGGCCGGCCCGACGCGTCCCGACCGTCCCAACGAATGGCATGATCGCCGGCCGCGAGGCTCTGCCCGTTCACGAGGGTGCGCACGCGGCGACCGGCGACGTCGATGATGTCGATGTTCACGGTCATGGCGTCGCCGAGCGAGAAGGGAATGGCCGCCGCCACGTGGACCGGATTGGGAAACGCCCGACCGAGGGTCAGGCCGGGGCCGGGCCGGAAGGTGTCGGGCACGGGACTCGGGAGATCCACCAATTCGGCGATGTCCGCCGGCGAGAGTGCGCGGGAGTAGATCCGGACCTCGTCGATGTCGCCGTAGAAGATCTCCAGGACGCCGGGGACGTCCGAACCGATGCTCAGGGAGTGCGTGTCCGGCACGATGGTCGTCGGCAGGTAGGTGGACTCCATCAGGATGCCGTTGACGTAGGACTTCAGCGTGTCGGCCTCCCAGGTCGAGGCCACGTGGTACCAGACGTCCTCGAGGAAGTCGAAGGGAAGACTGCCGGACGTGTTCCAGCTGTTGAGGGACGTGCCGAGTCCGGACTGGGAGACGATGAACCGGTACTGGAAGTCGTTCGCCGCCGCGATCGACTTGGTGAGGATGGGATTGTACTGGCTGCCGACCATGCCCCAACCGTCCCGCCGGATGTAGGCGGCCATGGTGATGGCCGTGGTGGGAGCCGCAAGAGATGCCGAAGGGGCCACGTCGATGCGCGTGTTCAATCCGTTGAAATGGAAGGCGGCATCCTGAACGCCGTGCCTGTCGACGGTCAGGGTCGGGGCGTTGACGAGCGAGCCGTGGTTCCCGTTGCCGCTGGCGTCCTGGGCGTCGCCCGTGAAGGGCCAGAAACCGACCAGGCCGGTGGTGATGTCGGCAAAGGCGGCCGGCGGGGTGGCGACGACGAGAAAGATGATCATGAGAATGCGCGGCATGCGGACCTCCCTCCGCGAAACAGGATGATGGGCGTCTAGTATACCACATCGGAGGTGGGGGGGAGACGCCAGCGTGAAAAGGGCTTCGACGCAACCTCTCGGAGCCTTGGCTGGCGGCGACGAGTGGGCTCAGATGCTCACCGAAGGATCCGGCAGCGGCTTCGACGGCGGCGTCAGCGGCACCACCACCACGAAGCGCGTCCACTGGCCGGGCTCGCTGGCCACGCGCACGCTGCCGCCGAGACGGTGCAGGATGTCGTGCACGATGCTCAGGCCGAGCCCCGTGCCCTTGCCGGCGGGCTTGGTGGTGTGGAAGAGGTTGAAGATCTTCTCCTGGTCCTTCTTCGGGATGCCCACCCCGTTGTCCTGGAAGACCACCCGGACCACCTGCTCGTCGCGCGTGGTGAGGATCTCGAGCACGCCCGGCCGGCCGGGCGCCTCGCCGATGGCGTCGAGCGCGTTCTTGATCAGGTTCACGAAGACCTGCTCGAGCAGCAGCGGGTCCGAGACGAAGCGCGGCAGGTCGTGGGCGAACATGCGCCGGATCTCGGTGCCCGAGCGCCGCACCTCGGGGCCGAGCACGGCCAGGCACTCCTCGAGCAGTTCGGCCAGGTCGATCTCCTGCATGCCCGCCTCGGGGGCGCGCACGAAGCCGAGCAGGCTGTGGGTGATGCGCGTCACCCGCTGCACCTGGTGGTGCAGGCGGCGCATGGCCTTCTCGAGGATCTGGCGGGTCATGGGTTCGAGGCGGTCGCCCTCGTCGGCAAGGGTCTCCTCGACCACGCCGGCGATGGTGTCGATGACCGCGAGCGGGTTGTTGATCTCGTGGGCCACGCCCGAGGCCATCTCGCCCACGGCGGCCAGGCGCTCGGAGCGGATCAGGTCCTCCTTGAGGCGCAGGCGCGTGGTGATGTCGCGGCAGATGCACACCAGCTCGAGGGGCTTGCCGTCCGGGCCCTCGATGAGCGTGAGGCTGATGTTGACGATGACCGACTCGCGCGACTTGGTGCGGAACTCGGCCTCGTAGGCCATGGCGTGGCCGTCGCGCAGGGCCTCGGCGAAGAGGTGGTCGAAGGCGCCGGGCATGGCGCAGAGCCGCTCCGCAGGCGTGCCGACGACCTCGTCGCGGGAGAAGCCGAGCACCGTCTCGGCGCCGCTGTTGAACGAGAGCAGGTTGCCCGCCGGATCGGTCAGGAAGATGATGTCGCGGCTGTTCTCCAGCACCTCGCGCAGGTACTTCTGGGTCTCGTTGAGCTGCTCGTCGACCCGGTGCAGCTTGCGCTCGGACTCGAAGAGCTCGGTCGTGTCCTCGATGAGGCCGTAGAGGCCCTCGAGGGCGCCGTTCTCGACGATGGGAAAGAGCGTGATCTGCACGTGCATGTCCTGGCCCTGGATGGGCAGCACACCCGACGCGTGCAGGGTGCGGCGCTCGCGCAGGGTGGCCTGCTCGACGCTCTGCAGCCAGCGGGCGGCGCCGTCGGGGTAGATGGCCCGGTCGCGCTTGGCGACGACGTCGGCCTCGCGCACGCCCAGCATCTTCAGGGCGTGGGCGTTCATCTTCCGGTAGCGCAGGTTGATGTCCTTGATGTAGATGGCCAGGGGCGCCGTCTCGACGAACTCGTTCAGCCGCAGGCGGGCCTCCTTGAGGCGGCGGCTGTCGCTGCGCAGGGCACGGTTGGCGTCGACGAGGCGGACCAGGCCCTCGAGCATGGTGCGGCTCTCGGGGCCGAGCACCGGGATGCGCCGGCAGAACGCGGTGCGCAGGTCGGCGAGAGCGCCGGGATCGCCGCCGGCCAGGACGATGGCGCCGAGGTCCTCGAGGCCGTCGAGGTCGGCCACGTCGGCGGAAACGACCGGAACGCCGATGCTGCGGGCGTACTCGCGGGCCTCGCCGTCGGGACCGCCGAGGTCGACGACGGCCACGATGCGCAGCCTGAGCAGGCGGGAGCGGGTGGCGAGTCCCGCCAGCAGGTCGGAAAGCTCCCGACCTTCGCCCACGAGGGCGATTCTAGTCCTGCTCGTACTCACGCCTCAGCTTTTCGCTCTCTTCGATGATGTCGCGGGCGCTGGTGGTGCCGCTCATGAGGGCGTCGAGCCGTTCGTCGAACTCGCGCTTCAGGCGGTCGCGGCGGTGGCGGGTGGCCTCTTCGACGACCTCGACCAGGTCGTCGAAGTCGTGGGGCTTGAGGATGTAGCGGAAGGCCTGCAGGCGGCCGGCCTCCCACGCCGTGTCGTGTCCGCCGTGGCCGGTCAGCATGACGGCCTCCACATGGGGCTGCAGGGCCTTCAGCTGCTCGATGACCTTGATGCCGTCTAGGTCGGGCATGCGCAGGTCGACCACCGCCACGTCGAAGGTCAATTCGGTGGCGGCGCTGACGGCCTCGGACCCGCTCAGGGCGATGGTCACGTCGTAGCCCCGCTTGCGCAGGCGGTGGGCCAGGAAGGTGACGAGATCCTCCTCGTCATCGGCCAGGAGCAGGCGAATGGGCTTGGGATCGTCCGGGGACATCGGAAACACTCCGGCTGCGGGAATGGGGATGGTGCTCGGCGGAATGATCCTCGTGCGCCGGGGGCGTGTCAAGGCCGGGCCGCTCAGAGACCGCGCAGATACTCGGGTTTGAGCAGGCTCTCGTCGCGGGCGGCGAGCACCCGGTCCAGCAGGGCCAGGCCGCGCTCCCGGTCGGCCGGCAGGTTCAGGCTCAGGGGCAGGTAGTTGCTGGCGTGGTTGGCGTGGAAGCGGCAGCGCGAGAAGCGCGCGTCGGCGACGAGGGTGCGCAGCTCCGTGAGCAGGCCCCAGCGGTCGGGCAGGACGAAGTCGCCTGCGGCGGCGCTGCGGGCCAGGGGGGTGTCCGGCACGACGGTCGTGGTCAGGTCGCCCACGAAGGGCGGGTCCATGGCTGTCAGCAGGTCGGCGGTGGCGGCGGCGTGCTCGCGGCTGCGGGCCGTCCCGCCGAGGCCGAGCATGACCATCACCGAGTGGCGGATGCCCGCGTCGCGCAGACGCGCGGCTGCGGCCGCGGCGTCGGCGGCGGTGGAGCCCTTGACGACGTCGGCCAGCACCCGGTCGTCGCCGCTCTCGACGCCGTGGTACACGATGCCGAGGCCCAGTTCGCGCAGGCGGGCCAGTTCGGCGGGCGTCTTGCGCAGGATCGAGCGGGCGTCCCCGTAGATGCCCACGCGGCGCACGGTGGGCACCTTCTCGCGCAGGGCGAGCAGGATGCGCTCGAGGTGGGCGAAGGGCAGGATGAGCGCGTCGCCGTCGCAGAGGAAGACCCGGCTGACGACCCCGCCGCCGGCGACCCGGGCCGCGGCCTCGTCGATGTCGCGCGCCACGGTCGGCCAGGGCTTGATGCGGAAGGCCTGGACGGGGTCGTCG
>JAGRNP010000096.1 GCA_020440705.1 bacterium
GGCGGCCGCCTCCGGCTGGCCGTTGTCCAGCACCTGCACCACGCCGATCTTCTTGTAGTAGACGTCCATGGCCAGACGCGCCTTCAGCAGCCCCTCCACGTCGCGCACGATGTGGCGAGGGTCCCGCTCCATGCCGGCGACCACGTGGACCCCGGTGATCTCGCCGGCGTCGTCCAGATCGATCTTGCACTGCAGGACGCCGTTGATCTGGCTGATCCACCGCTGGGCGTCAGCGACCCAGGCGTCCCGCTCGTTGGGTTCCCACTCCAAGTTGTGCTCCTCGAGGTGCGCTGGCGGTTACGGGGTTGGCATTTGAGATCGGGCGAGGCGGGATCTTACCACAGGGCAAATCCCCCCACAACTCCGGCCTTGGATCTCACGCTTTTTCGGGGGTTTTTGAGGAAAGGAACCCGCTCCCGGCGGGCGCGGGTTCCCTGGAGCGGGCGCGGACCGGCGGCCGGCTAGGGAATCATCATCCCCTTGAGGGTCGCGAGACGGGCCGCGTAGGCCGCGTCATCGATGGCCAACAGGCCCTCGACGTTGAAGCCTTCGGGGCAGAAGCTGGCCGTGACGGTGCCGTCGAGCATGGCCTGGCGGAAGACCGCGTCGTCGCTGTCCCGGGTCGCGCCGGCCTCGGCGACGCTGCCCATGAAACCGCCGGCGAAGCAGTCGCCGGCCCCGGTGGGATCGACCACGTCGTCGAGGATGATGGCCGGCACGGCCAGCACGCCGCCCGGACCGAAGTAGAGCGCGCCGTGCTCGCCCTTCTTGATGATGACGCGGCCCGGCCCCATCTCCGCGATGGCCGCCGCGGCGTGCGCGAGGCTGCGCCGGCCCGTGAGCTGGCGGGCCTCGCCGTCGTTGACCAGCAGCACGTCGACCCGCGCGATGATCGCCTTCAGGTCGTCCAGCGCCACGTCGATCCACAGGTTCATGGTGTCCAGGGCCACCAGCCGCGGCCCGCTCATGGCGTCCAGCACGTGGCTCTGCAGGGCCGGGTGGATGTTGGCCAGGAAGAGGTACTCCGAGTCGCGCCAGGCGGCGGGGATCTCGGGCTGGAAGTCGGCGAAGACGCCCAGTTCGGTGGCCAGGGTGTCGCGCTCGATCATGTCGGCATGGTAGCGGCCGGACCAGTGGAAGCTCTTGCCCGCCGTGCGCACGATGCCCGAGACGTCGGCGCCGCGGGAGGCCAGCAGATCGAGGTCCTGCTGGCGGAAGTCCTCGCCCACCACGCCCACGCAGCGCACGTCGCCGCGGCCGAGGGTGGCGATGGAGAAGAAGCTGGCGCTGCCGCCGAGCTGGCGTTCGCGCTTCTCGCGCGGCGTTTCGACGGTGTCGTAGGCGACGGATCCGACCACGAGAATCGACATCGTTAGTCCCTCTTTTCCATCTTCTCGGGCGCCTCGACGCCCAGCATGTCCAGCACGGTGCGGATCACGTGGCGGGTGGCCACGCTGAGCTGCAGCTGTGCCGTGCGGCGGGCGTCGTCGTTCTCGAGGATGCCCTTGCACTGGTTGTAGAACTGGTTGTAGAGGCTGGCGACCTCGTCGACGTAGCCCGTCAGGCGGTGCGGCTCGCGCGCCTGGGCCGCCGAGACGATGACCTGGGGCAGCCGGATGAGCTCGCGCACGAGATTCCACTCGGCCTCGTCCTCGAGCCCGGCCATGCCGGCGGCGGTGGGATCGCCGACCTTCACCCCGGCCTCGGCGGCCTTGGCCAGCAGCGAGCAGATCCGGGCGTGGGCGTACTTGACCTTCATGACCGGGTTGGCGTCGGACTGCTCCTTGGCCAGGTCGAGGTCGAAATCCAGGTGGCTGTTCGGCTTCCGCGTCAGGAAGATGTACTTGGCCACGTCGGCGCCGACCTCGTCGATGAGCGCGTCCATGGTCACGAACTGGCCCTTGCGCTTGGACATCTGGATGTTGCGGCCGCTCTCCAGGAAGGTCACGTGCTGCAGGATCTGCACCTCGAGCCAGTCGCGCCCGCAGCCCAGGGCCTCCATGGCGCCGGTCATGCGCGGGATGTAGCCGTGGTGGTCCGGGCCCCAGAAGTCGATGGCGTGCTCGAAGCCGCGCTGGAACTTGTGGTAGTGGTAGGCGATGTCGGCCAGGAAGTAGGTCGGCAGGCCGTCCGAGCGCACCAGCACGCGGTCCTTCTCGTCGCCGTAGTCGGTCGAGCGGAACCAGGTGGCGTCCTCCTCGGTGAAGGTCACCTCCATCTTCTTCAGCTTCTCCAGCGCCCGCTCGACCCGCTTGGTCTCGTGCAGTTCGGACTCGAAGTACCATGTCTCGAAGCGCAGCCCGAAGCGCCGGCAGGTCTCGCGCTGCCAGCTGAGGATCTTCATGAGGGCGTACTTGGCGAAGCTGCGCACCGAGTCGTCCTCGGGCAGCTTGCGCCAGTCCTCGGCGTTGCCTTCGGGCGGCGTGATCCGCTGGAAGCTCTCATTGTCGAAGGCCTTGGCCGCCGCCTGGACCGCCCCCGTGTCCTGCTCGAGCAGCTCACCGGCCATGATCTCCAGGTAGCGGCCCTTGTAGCCGTTCTCCGGGAACTCGATGTCCTCGCCCACGAGCTGCAGGTAGTGCGCCCGCAGCGACTGGCCCAGCAGCGTCACCTGGCGGCCGGCGTCGTTCACGTAGTACTCGGCGTGGGCGTCGTAGCCGATGGCGTCGAGCAGCTTGACCAGGGTCATGCCGAAGGCGCCGGCGCGGGCCGAAACCACGTTCAGGGGTCCGGTCGGATTGGCGCTGATGAACTCCACGTTGATCCGCTTGCCGCCGCCGATGCGGATGTCCTCGAAGGCGTCGCCCGCGTGGACGTCGGCCAGCAGCTCGAGCTGGTGCTCGCGCGCGATGCGGAAGTTGATGAAGCCGGGACCGGCGATCTCCACCGACTCGACCACGTCGCGCGGGAAGCTCACGTTGGCCGCGATCTCGCCGGCCAGCTCGCGGGGCTTGCGCTTGAGGCGTCCGCCGAGCATGAGCGCGACGTTCGTGCTGAGGTCGCCGTGGCTGCGGTCGCGCGGCTTCTCCAGCTCGATGGCGACGTCCTCCTCGAAGACGCCGTATTTCTCCAGGGCGGCGAAGAGCCCCTTGCGCAGGATATCCTCGATCATGGCTTTCCGTTTCCGTCGGGCGCTCAGGCGCCGGTCGTGAAGGTGAACTTCAGGTCGGGATGGCGCGCGGCCACGTCGTCGGCGGCGAAATGGTCGGGGCCGAGATCGAGCCGGGGCGCGTCGCCCCAGAGATGCTCGAGCCGGAAGTACTCGCGGGCCTCGCCGCGGAAGACGTGCACGACCACGTCGAAGAAGTCGAGCAGGGCCCAGCGACCGTCCTGCATGCCCTCGGTGCCCTTGGCCTTCTGCCCCACCGCCACCATGGCGTTGTAGAGGTGCTTGGCCAGGGCGGTGACCTGCTGTTCGCTGTTGCCCGTGGCCACGACGTAGAAGTCGCACACGTCCGAGCGGCCGCGCAGGTCGAGGATGGTCAGGTCCTCGGCCTTCTTCTCGAGCAGGTGCCAGACCGCCCGTTCGGCCAGGGCGTACCCCGGCGAGGCGTCGGGCATGACGGGCCCGGTCGGCTGGGAGGCAGGCGTTTGCGCGGCGTCGGACATGGTTCCCCGGTTCAGTTGAGGCGGTTGATGACGTACTCGACGGCGACGGCGAGCAGATCCTTCTGGGGCCCCGAGGCCACCGGCGCGAGAGCGGCCTTCGCCTCTTCGCCGAACTGGCGGGCCTGGGCGAAGGCGTAGTCGACGCCGCCGCAGTCGGTGACGAACTGCCGCACCTCGGGCCAGCTCGCGGCGCGGCTGGCGGCATCGCGGGCATCGGCCAGCTCGCCGATGCGGGCGCGGGCGGCGGAGTCGGCGTTGCGCCAGGCGGCGATCAGCGGCAGGGTGATGCGCCCCTCCTCCCAGTCCTGGCCCGTGGGCTTGCCCAGGCGCCGCTCGTCGCCGAGGTAGTCGAAGATGTCGTCGGTGATCTGGAACACGAGGCCCGTCTTGTTGCCGAAGATCCCGAACGCCTCCTGCTGGTCGCGCAGGCGCGGGTTGAACGAGGCCCCGATGCGGCAGCTGTTCTCGATGAGCGACGCCGTCTTCTGGTAGATGATCTGCAGGTAGCGGTCCTCGGAGATGTCCATGTCGTAGCGGTGCTCGAGCTGGAGCATCTCGGCCTCGCTCATCAGCACGGTGGTGCGCGCCAGCAGCTCGACGGCCTCGGACTGGCCCGCGAGGCACAGGTTGTGCAGCGCCTTGCTGTAGAGGTAGTCGCCCATGATCAGCGCCGCGCTCTGGCCGTACTTCTCGTTCACCGAGGGCAGCCCGCGGCGGGTGACGGCCTCGTCGATGAAGTCGTCGTGGACCAGCGTGGCCGTGTGCACCAGCTCGACGCTCGCCGCCGCGGCGATGGCCGCGGGCGGGAAGTCGGCCGAATCGTCGTCCTGGGCCGCCAGGAGCAGCAGCGTCGGCCGGAAGCGCTTGCTCTTGCCCTGCCGGATGTGGTCGCAGATCTCGATGGTCAGGGGGCTGTCGCCGTCGGTGATGCGGCGGAACTCGGCGTCGACCAACTCGAGGGCGGGCCCGATCTTCTTCTGCAGCGTGATCAGCTTGATGCGTTCGCGGTCCACGAGTCCCATGCAACCCCACTCTCGACGGTCGGCAGGCGGTCGGGTGCCCTCCGGCGGGCCGTGGAGCTCCCCCGGGGCGAATTCTACAAATATTCCCCAATTTTCCGGCATGTCAACGTCGATTCCGGGCCCCGGGGGTCCCGGATCGGCCGCCTGCGGGCGCGGGCGCGGAAGGTCAGTCTCCGTCGCCCGTCGAGTCCGCGTCGGGCCCGTCGCCGTCCGGCAGATGCCGGTGGCGGGTCACGGCCAGCGAGACGAGCACCGAGCCGAGGTAGAGCACGAGCACCGGCCCGGCCATCATGACCTGGCTGATGACATCGGGCGGGGTCAGCACGGCGGCCAGGGTGGCGATGATGACCACCGCGAAGCGCCATGTCCGCAACAGCATGCGCGGATTCACGACCCCCAGCCAGGAGAGGACGAAGACCAGCAGGGGCAGCTCGAACACGATGCCGAAAGCGAGGCACAGCCGGGAGACGAACCCGAAATAGGGCCCCACGCCGATCAGGGGCGCCAGGGCGTCGGTCCCGAAACTGAGCATGAAGGTGACCACCTGGGGCACCACGACCAGGTAGGCGAAACCCACGCCCAGGTAGAAGAGGGCCGTGGTGGCGATCAGCAGGGGCGTGACCACGCGCCGCTCCTGCCGGTACAGCCCCGGCAGCACGAACCCGTAGAAGCGGAAGAAGATGAACGGCGCCACGGTGAAGAGGCCGCAGGCGGCGGCGATCTTCAGGCGGGTCAGGAAGGCCTCGTTGGGGGCCGTGAAGTAGACCCCTTCCTCCGCGATGGGCGCGATGAGCAGGTCGAGCAGGCGCTCGGACCAGAACCAGCACAGGATGGTCGCCAGGAGCGCCGCCACCGAGCAGTGGATCAGCACCCGGCGCAGCTCGTCGAGGTGGTCGAGCAGGCCCATGCGGGCCTCGTCTTCCGGACCGTCGTCCGCCTCGTCGTCATCCGGAACGTCATCCGGAACGTCATCCGGAGCGTCATCCGGATCGTCGACCGGCGGGAAGCGCGGCGGGTCGCCGCCGTCCCCGACAGACGCCGCGGGCAGCGGCGGGAACTCGTCGGCGGCCGGATGATCGGGCGCCGGACGCAGCTCGTCGAAGCCGAGCTGGTCGCGCGGTCCGGCGGGGCGGGCGTCGTCGTCCCGGGGCGCCTGGTCGCGCGGATCGTCTGCCCCGGGGCCGCTCACTCGGGCTCCTCCTCGGCCCCCATGTCCTGGAGCAGGTCGAAGAACTCGGACACCGACTGGAAGCTGCGGTACACCGAGGCGAAGCGGATGTAGGCCACCTCGTCCACGTTGCGCAGCTCCTCGAGCACGTAGCGCCCGATCACCTCGCTCGGCACCTGGCGCCGACCGCTGCCGGCCAGCTTGCGCTCGACCAGGTCGACGATCATCTCGATCTCCTCGAGGGAGACCGGCCGCTTCTCACAGGCCTTGGTGACACCGGTGATGACCTTGGCCCGGTTGTAGGCCACCGTGTGGCCGCTGCGCTTGGCCACCAGGACCGGACGCGTCTCGATGCCCTCGTAGGTGGTGTAGCGTTCGCCGCAGGCCCCGCATTCGCGGCGCCGGCGCACGGCCCGGCCGTCGCGCACGGCGCGGCTGTCGACCACCTTGTCGTCCTCGTTGCCGCAGTTGGGGCACTTCACATCGACACCTCCGGGCGCCGCTCGGCTACATGCCCGGGTAGAGGGGGAACTCGCGACAGAGGTCGGCGCTCTCGGCGCGCAGGGCGTCCAGGGCGGCCTGGTCCGCGCGGGCGGCGACGGCGCGGTCGATGATCGACGCGATGCGCTGCATCTCGGCCACGCCCATTCCGCGCGTCGTCAGGGCCGGGGTGCCCAGCCGGATGCCGCTCGTCACGAACGGGCTCTCCTGGTCGAAGGGCACGGTGTTCTTGTTGCAGGTGATGCCCACGTGCTCGAGCAGCTCCTCCATGGCCTTGCCGGTCAGGCCCTTGTTGCTCACGTTCACCAGCAGCAGGTGGTTGTCGGTGCCGCCGCTGACGAGGTGGAAGCCGCGCTCCTTCAGGGCATCACCGAGGGCCGCCGCGTTGGCCACCATGGCCTGGGCGTAGTCCCTGAAGCCGTCCTGCATGCACTCGTGGAAGCACACGGCCTTGGCCGCGATGACGTGCATCAGCGGCCCGCCCTGCACGCCGGGGAAGTTCATCTTGTTGATGTTCTTGAAGCGCTCGGCGGTGCTCAGGATGAGGCCGCCCCGCGGGCCGCGCAGGGTCTTGTGGGTGGTGCTGGTGACCACGTCGCAGTGGGGCACCGGGCTGGGGTGCACGCCGCCGGCGACGAGGCCCGCCACGTGGGCCATGTCGAACAGCAGGATGGCCTCGACCTCGTCGGCGATCTCGCGCAGCTTCGCGAAGTCCCAGAAGCGCGGGTAGGCGCTGGCGCCGCCCACGAGCATCTTCGGCCGCACCTGGCGGGCCTGTTCGCGCAGGCGGTCGTAGTCGATGGTCTCGGTGGCCTGGCTCACCTCGTAGTGGTGGGCTTCGAAGAGCAGCCCGGAGAAGTTCACCGGATGGCCGTGCGTCAGGTGGCCGCCATGGCTGAGGCTGAGGCCGAGGATGCGGTCGCCGGGCTCCAGGAAGCCCAGGTAGGCCGTCATGTTGGCGGTGCTGCCGCTGTGGGGCTGCACGTTGGCGCGCTCGGCCCCGAAGAGCGCGGTGGCCCGCTGCTTGGCCAGGGTCTCGGCCTCGTCGACGTGCACGCACCCGCCGTAGTAGCGCTTGCCCGGGTAGCCCTCGGCGTACTTGTTCGTCAGCGTCGAGCCCATGGTCTCCATGACGGCCCGGCTGGTGAAGTTCTCGCTGGCGATCATCTCGAGCTGCCCGCGCTGGCGCCCCAGTTCGGCGTCGAGGATGGCGGCGATCTCCGGGTCGGTGTTGCGCACCTGGTCGTACATGGCTCTACTCCTGCTTCAGGTGGGTCGCCTCGTAGGCGGTGATCTTGTCCACGCGCCGGGCGTGCCGCCCGGCCTCGAAGGTGGCGCCCAGCCAGGCGTCGGCGAGGGTCGCGGCCTGCTCCGGGCTGACGGCGTCGCCGCTCAGGCAGAGCACGTTGCTGTCGTTGTGCTGCCGGGTGGTGCGCGCCTGCTCGGCGGTGAAGACCAGCGAGGCCCGCACGCCGGCCACCTTGTTGGCCGCGATGCTCATGCCGATCCCCGAGCCGCAGATGAGGATGCCCGCATCGACTTCCCCCCGCGCCACCAGCTCCCCCACGGCCAGGGCCGCGTCGGGATAGTCGGCCGATGCGGGTCCGTCGCAGCCGCAGTCGACGATCGCGACGTCGCGGGCGCCGAGCACCCGGGCGAGGTGCGCCTTGTGGGGAAAGCCCCGGTGGTCCGAACCGATGGCGAGCTTCATCCGGATTCTCCTTGGGCGGCGTCGCGCGACGCCCGGCTCAGGGCGGTGAAGGTGTCCGCCCAGCGGGCGAGCAGGTGGTCGATCTGGTCGCCGCAGGCGAAGTAGGCGTCGCGGTCGCGCCCGTAGGGATCGTCGACCTCGACGGTGTCGTCCGGCGTGTGCGTGCGCCCCGCGAGGTCGACCCCGGGCAGACCCAGCACGCCGATGGCCCCGTCGTACACGCGCCCCCAGCGGCTGCGGAAGATGGCCGCATGGCTGCGCGTCATGCCGATGACCCAGGCCGTGTCGGCCAGGAGCCCCGCCGTGACCGGTTGCGAGGCGTGCTCCGCCAGTTCGGCGCCTTTGGCCAGGGCGTACTCCACCGACGATCGCGAGGCCGGATGCCCCGCGGGCGCCTCGAGGCCGGCCGAGGAAAAGCTCAAACCCGTGGCACCAAGCTTCTGTCGGGCAAGCGCTTCCGCCAACGGGCTGCGGCAGATGTTGCCCGTGCACAGAAAGACCACGCGGCTGGCGCTGGGAGCGGGCATCGGCATCGCCTCGGACGTCGGGGGCTTGCAGGGAACCCGACCAAATTAGACCGCCCGCCGGAACGCGTCAAGCGCGCCCATGGGGGCCGTCGGGGCCGTCCGCGGCCTCCGGGTCGAACGGTTCCGGCCCCTCGCGCAGCACGCGGAAGGGGGCGACCGTCAGGTCGACCACGGCGCTGGCCTGGCCCCCACCCCCGGCCGTGCCCGCCCAGGTCCCGTCCACGTGGGATCCCACCGCGCGCACGGCCGCGACCATGTCCACGGCGGGCGGCTCACCCGCGCGGTTCGCGCTCGTCGACACCAGCGGGACGCCGACCGCGGCGAGCAGGGCGCGCAGATCATCCCGGGCCGGCACCCGCACCGCGACGGTGCCGCCGCCGGCGGTGATGCGCGGATCGAGGTCGGCACGGGCCGGCAGCACCAGGGAAAAGGGTCCGGGCCAGCAGCGGGCGCAGGCGGCGGACTGGGCAGGTGTCCAGGCCGCGGTCACGGTGCGGGCCTGGTCGACCGAGGCCGCCAGCACCAGCAGGGGTTTGCCGTCCGGGCGGCCCTTGGCGGCGATGATCCGGGCGACGGCGTCCGGCGCGTCGACGCGGGCGTGCAGGCCGGGCAGGGTGTCGGTGGTCAGCAGCAGGACGCCGCCCGCACCCAGGCGCCGGGCGGCGTCGGCGGTGGCGAGGACCGGGGGCGTCATCAGCGGCCGCCCCGGGCCAGCTCCTTGCGGTAGTCGTCCATGGCGGCGGCCACCTTGGCGTCCTTCAGGCCGATCATGCGGGCGGCCAGGCAGGCGGCGTTGCGCGCGCCGGCGCTGCCGATGGCCACCGTGGCCACGGGCACGCCCGGCGGCATCTGCACGATGGACAGCAGGGCGTCCACGCCGGCGAGGGGACCGGCCGCCACGGGCACGCCGATCACGGGCCGCGCCGTCAGGGAAGCCACGACCCCGGGCAGATGGGCCGCCATGCCGGCCAGGGCGATGAAGACCTCGGTGCCCCCCGCCTCGGACTCCTTGATGATCCGGTGCAGTTTCTGCGGCTGCCGGTGCGCGGAAGCCACCGCCACCCGGTGGCTCAGGCCGAAGCGGTCCAGCAGCGGCAGCATCTTCTCGATCACGGGCAGGTCGGACTCGCTGCCGAGCAGCACCACGACCCGCGCCGTGCCGGTGGCCTTCTTCGCCATCGCCGATTCCTTCCCCGAACGCGCCGGCGTCCGGTGCTACGAGTGGCCGCCGGCGGCCTTGCGGCCGATGTCCCGACGGTAGGTCAGCCCCTCGAAATGGGTCTCGTCCAGGAGGGCGTAGGCCGCCCCCCGCGCCGCGGCGAGGCTGTCGCCCAGTCCCACGGCCCCGAGCACGCGCCCGCCGCTCGTCACCAGCCCGTCGGCGGTGGCGCGCGTGCCGGCGTGGATGATCCAGCGTTCGCCCGGCACGTCCCGGGGCAGGACGATGGGCTTGCCCTGCAGGTAGGCCCCCGGATAGCCGTCCGCGGCCCCGACCACGACGACGCAGCTGCGGTCCCAGCGCGTGATGCCCGCGCCCTCCCAGTCCGGAGGCAGCTCGTCGCCGCTCTCGGGGAAGCCCTGCAGGTACTGGCCGAGCTCGCCCCGGGCCGTGCTCAGACAGAGCTCCAGCAGATCGCCGCGCAGCAGCGGCAGCACCACCTGGGTCTCGGGATCGCCGAAGCGGCAGTTGAACTCGAGCACCTGCGGGCCGGACTCCGTCAGCATGATCCCGGCGTAGAGCACGCCCCGGTAGGGGATGTCGCGCCGCCGCAGTTCGGCCAGGGTCGGCAGCACCACGCGCGCGTCGATCTCGGCGTAGAGGGCGGGCGGCAGCGTCACGGGCGCGAAGGCCCCCATGCCGCCCGTGTTCGGACCGGTGTCGTTCTCGCCGATCCGCTTGTGGTCGCGGCTCGGGGCCAGCAGGCAGTAGTCCTGGCCGTCGGTGACGATGAGCACCGAGAGCTCGGGTCCGAAGATGCACTCCTCCATCAGGATCCGCAGGCCCGAGCTGCCGAAGCGCTGCTCGTCGAGGCACTCGCGGATGAAGGCCTCGGCCTCGCCGCGGGTGGTGCACACGGCCACGCCCTTGCCCTGGGCCGCACCACAGGCCTTGACCACCACGGGCGGATCGATCTGGTCGAGATGCTTGAGGGCCTGATGGGTGCTGCTGAAGGCGTGGTAGTGCGGCGTCGGCACCCCGGCGGCGGCCAGCACCTCCTTGGTGAACTCCTTGTCGCCCTCCAGCCGCGCGCCCATGGCCCCGGGGCCGAAGACCGGGATCTCCGCCTTGTGCAGGTGGTCGGCCAGGCCCGCGATGAGCGGGTCCTCGGGGCCGATGATCACGAGATCGACCTCTTCGCGCCGGCAGAAGGCCACGACGGCGTTCCCGTCGAGGGGATCGAGATCCACGTTGGTGCCGTGGGCCGCCGTGCCCGGATTGCCGGGAGCGGCGAACACACGCGGTTCCCGCGGCGACTCGGCCAGCTGCCGCACGATGGCGTGCTCGCGCCCACCACCGCCGACGACCAGGACCGTCATCTTCTCGCTCGCCATGGCTCGCTTCCTCCTGCGGGACCACAGCCCCGCCGTTGGGTTCTCAGGCGCCCGGTACGATGCGCGTGCCGGCCTGCCCGGCGACGGCCGCCAGCAGGTTCTCGGGCGACGTGATGATCACGGCCTTGCCGCCGCCCGCGAGGAACGACAGCGCGGCCTCGATCTTCGGCCCCATGCTGCCGGCGGGGAACTCCTCGGCCGCCAGCATGGCGCGGGCCCGTTCGGCGGGCAGCACGTCGAGGGCCTCCTCGTCCGGCCGGCCGAAGTTGGCGCACACCCGGTCGACCTGGGTGATGATCACCAGCACGTCGGCCCCGATCAGGCGGGCGAGCAGGTCGCTGGCCCGGTCTTTGTCGATGACCGCGTCGACCCCCGCGAGCTCGCCGTCGCGGCGCACGACCGGCACGCCCCCGCCGCCGGTGGCGATGGTCAGCACGCCGCCGTTGACGAGGGTCCTGATCGCCTCCCACTCGACGACCTCCACCGGCCGCGGGCTCGGCACCACCCGACGGTAACCCCGTCCGGCGTCCATGACCAGCGTCCAGCCGTTCTCCTCGCGGGCGCGTTCGGCCTCCTGCTCGTCGTAGAAGGGCCCGATGGGCTTGGTGGGCCGGGCGAAGGCCGGGTCCTCGGGATCGACCCGCACCTGGGTGACGACCGTGGCCACGGGCTGCGCGAGACCCCGGGCGTGCAGGGCGTTCTGCAGCGCCTGCTGCAGCATGAAGCCGAGCCCCCCCTGGCTGTCGGCGCCGCATACGAACATGGGCATGGCCGGGATGCCGTGCACGGCCATGCCGGCGTCGTTGCGCAGGACGATGTTGCCCACCACCGGGCCGTTGCCGTGGGTCATGACGACGCGGTGACCCCGCTCGGCGAGCTGGGCCACCTGGTCCATGGTGCGGCGCGTGATGGCGAGCTGCTGGTCGAAGGTGCCCTCCTGCCCCACCGGGATGATGGCGTTGCCGCCGAGGGCGATGACCAGCGTTTCGGGTGCTGCGGTGTCCGCCATGCCTTTCCCGTCCTCCGCGCCGCTAGCGCTCGCCGCGCACCGCACTCGCGAACTCGGCGAAGCGGTCGAGGGCCTTGCGGATGTTGTCCTGGCTGTTGGCGTAGCTGAACCGGATGTAGCCCTCGCCGTGGGCCCCGAAGCTGGTGCCGGCCAGGGCGGCCACGCCGAAGTCGTCCAGCAGGCGCGTCTCGGCCTGCTTGCTCGTCAGGCCCAGCCCGGTGATGTTGGGGAACACGTAGAAGGCGCCGCGGGGCCGGCGGCAGCGCACGCCCTCGATGGCGTTCAGGCCGTCGACGAGCAGGTCGCGGCGCACCTTGAACTCGGCCACCATGGCCCTGGCGTCGTCCTGGGGACCGGTGAGGGCCTCGGCGCCGGCGATCTGGGTGAAGGCCGCGGTGCAGCTCGTGCAGTTGGTCTGCAGCTTGGCCACGGCCGCGGCCAGCGCCTTGGGCATGACACCGTAGCCCAGGCGCCAACCGGTCATGGCGTAGGTCTTCGAATGGCCGTCGAGCAGGATCGTGCGCTCGAGCATGCACGGCCGCGTGGTGATCGAATCGTGCGTGCCTTCGTAGATGATCTTGCTGTAGATCTCGTCGCTCAGCACCCAGAAGTCGTGCTTCACCGCCAGTTCGGCGATGGTGTCGAGGTCGGCGCTCGAGAGCATGCCGCCGGTGGGGTTCTGGGGCGAGTTGATGATCAGCATCTTCGTCCGGTCGCTGACCACGGCCTTGAGGTCCTCGATGTCGAAGCTGAAGTCCTTGTCCTCGGACAGCTTCAGCGGAATGGCCTTGCCCTCGAGGAAGTTGATGACCGACTCGTAGATGGGGAAACCCGGGTTCGGGTAGATGACCTCGTCGCCGGGATCGATGAGCGCCGTCAGCGGGAAGTAGATGATGGGCTTGCCGCCCGGGACGATGACCACGTTGTCCGGGCCGACGTCGATGCCGCGGTCGCGCGCGATGTACTCGGCGAAGGTGCGGCGCACGTCGGGCAGGCCGGCCGAGGGACCGTAGTGGGTGTAGCCCGAATTGAGCGCCGCGATGGCCTTGTCGATGATGTTGCGGGGCGTGTCGAAGTCCGGTTCGCCGATCTCCAGATGGACGATGTCCCGGCCGTCGGCCTCGAGGGCCTTGGCGCGGGCCAGCACCTCGAAGGCCGTCTCGGTCCCCAGTCTCTGCATCCTCTTGGCCAGCATGATGTTCCCTTTCCTTGAGGGGCGGCGGCGCCGGGGCCGCACGGGCCCGCACGGTCGGATCGCGGGCCATGGCCCGTGTTTCGGGAACAAACGTAGACCGGGTGCGGGGGCAAGTCAACCGCAGCGAGCGCCCGGCGCGACCGCGGCCACGCCCCGGCGCCGGAGTCGCTCAGGCGAGGGCCTCGAGGTACTTCTCGATCTCGCGGGCGACCTCCTTGCGGATGCCGGTGCGGTCGGCGGCCAGCCGTTTCAGATCGACCTTCGAGACGTACTTCACGTGGCAGAACTTGCGCAGGACCTTCACCGAGACGTTCACCGGACTGCGCAGGCACGCCAGGGCCACGCCCTTGTTGGCGAAGCCCGTGTGCAGCGCGCGGTCGTTGGCGATCGTCTCGATGATCTGGGGATTGCGGGTGCGGATGACGACCTCTTCCACCAGCCCGGGGATCGAGATGATCTTCGGGTTGCGCAGGAAGCCCAGCAGGACGCTCACCGACTGGATGTTCGTCAGCACGAGGTGCTTCAGCGCGGCCATGTCCAGGTCGATCACCTCGTCCTCGTCGTCCTCGTCGAAATCGCCCTCCTGCATGCGGGCCAGGGCAAGGGCCTCCTGCCGCATGGCCTCGACGTCCTGGGGGTCGAGCTTGGCGTGCTCGTGGCGCCACTCGCGCAGGGCGTCCTCCTCCTGCATGGTCATCTCGCGCAGGACGGGCAGGCCGTCCGGCAGCGCGGGCGCGTCGCCGCCGAGATCGATCACCAGCAGGCCTGCCAGCAGCTCCATGCCCGCCAGGGGGTGCTCCGGGTCGGCGCCCGCCGCCGGCAGCACCCCGGGCAGGCTCGCGGCCAGTTCGGATTCGACCGCGAACACGACCTGGTCGTTGCCCCAATGGGTCTGGGCCAGCAGGCAGGCGGTGAAGAGGTCGAACGGCCCCTCGCGCTCGCCGTCGGCGGCCAGGGCCTCGCTCAGGGCTATGATCTTCCGCGTCGCCAGGGCCAGCTGCGGCAGGGGCACCGGCCGCGCCTCGAGGCCCTCCGAGAAGCGCAGCATGGCCTCGAGCTGCGGATGGGCCCGCAGGTCGCGCTGCAGATGGCTCCAGTCCTTCTGGTCGAGGGTCTCCCGCCACCGGGCCTGGTGCCGGATGAACGCGGTCTCGAAGTCGGCCGCGGCCGCCGCGCTCGCCATCTGGCGCAGGTCGCGGATGGTCGCGTCGGCCCGGTTCAGCAACGGCAGGATCCGCGCCACCGTCTCCACCTTGAACGGGTGCACGCTGCCGGCCAGATGGCTCGTGCGCTCCTGCCGGGCGTCGATCTCCAGGCGCAGGAGATTCGCCATCAGTTCGATGCCCTCTTCCGGACCGTCGAATCCCTCCTCGCGGGACCGCGCCACCAGGTCGTCGAGCACGGCCCGCAGCAGGGGCCAGGGCCGGGTCTGCCGGGGGTTGTCCGGATCGCCCGGCGCCGGCGCCACGCCGTTGCCGGCCGCCCACAGCTTGGCCTTCACGCCCGCCCGTTCGCAGCGCTGCAGCCAGTCGGCCTGGAAGGGCCCGAGCCCCTTGTCGCTGTGCTTCAGGCTCGCGGCGTAGCGCCGCGCCGAGTCCAGGTTCCGCACCACCGGCAGCAGACGTTGGCCGGGCGAAGCCACGTTGAGGTAGGCGGCCAGCAGGCGGGCGCCGGCCGGGGTCCCTTCGGCGGCGAGAGCATGGATAGCGCCAAGATAATCCGCCACAGCCTCTTGCCCGGATATCTTGCGAAACGTCTCGAAGAGCTCGGTGGTCAGATGGGCCAGTTCGGTCTGGGTCAGGGCAAGGTGGGTCAGCTCGAGGCGGGCCCCTTCGCTGGGGCGCCAGGGCGCCAGACGCACGTTCTCGGCGAGGAGTTCGGAATGGTCGAGACCCGACAGCAAGGCATTCCTCCGGG
>JAGRNP010000097.1:0-4684 GCA_020440705.1 bacterium
GGCTGGGGAAAGTCGTCGGGGTGATCGGTCGGATCGGGGCACTGCGGGCCCGCGGCGGGGTCGGCCCAGCCGTGGCGGCAGCCCGGATGCGTGTCGGCCGCGACCGGCCCGCCCTCGATGGCCAGGGCGTGGCCGTGGACCAGCACGTCGGCGATCTTGCGCCGCGCCGACGCGATGATGCGGCCGAAGGTCGGCCGGGAGACGCCCATCTGCTCGGCGGCCTGGGCCTGGTAGAGACCCTCCCGGTCGGCCAGGCGGACGGCCTCGAACTCGTCGAGGGTCATGGTCACCGTCTCCAGGGCATGCGACGGCACGCCGGCCGGCTTGAAGACGGCGACGTGGGGCTGGGCCTGGATGCGGCGGCAATGATGGGGTCTCGGCATCGGAATCACCTCACCCCCAATATGAGCATATGTTCATAATTGGTCAAGGCCGAATTCCGCTGCGGCGCCGCCTACCCCTGATCGGCCCGCGCCGCCGCCAGGTCCTGCCGGAACCGGAACGCCGACCACCAGGCCAACCCCACGCCGCCGAGCATGGTGACGGGCGGCAGGAAGTCGGACGCGAAGCGCAGCACCAGCCCCAGCAGCGAGCCCACGATGAGCCCGGCGATCCCCAGCAGCAGCGGCCACACGAAGATGTACTGCAGCGTCGTGCCGCGCACCTCGTTGGCCGGCATCAGGTGCCGGGAGCCGTCGTCCGCGTAGCGGACGCCGATGATGTAGTCCTTGTGGAAGAGATGGCGGTAGATGTAGAGGGTGGCCTCGCGGCCGGCCTCGATGTGCGGGAAGAGGCCTTCGGTGCAGGCGGGGCGCTTGAGGGTCACGCCGCCGATGGTCACGCCGTCGATTTCGCCCCGGATGCGCGCCTTGGCCGTCTGCCGCCCCGACTGCCGGTCCTCCTCGACCAGCATGCCCCCCCGCCAGTTGCCGATGTGCGATAGGAGTCCCCGATATGTCCGCATGCCCGTCTCCTTGTCGAGATCGCGAGCCCACGCACCCGGCGCGGGCCGCCACGTCACGACGCGGGACGCAGCCGGGCAGGACCCCAATCAAGACAGGATTCATCCCGTACGCAACGGGCGCCCGCGGCCCCGTCAGGGCCAGGGCAGCTCGCGGGTGAGGTTCACGAACCGCTCGCCGTCGCGGCGGTACAGGCCCGGATAGCCCCCGGCCCAGATGCGGCCGCTCCGGTCCTGGGCCACGCACTGCACCGCCCCGCTGAGCAGACCATTGTCCGGGCCGAAGTTGGTGAACGCCGTGCCGTCGAAGCGGTACACGCCGTGCCCCTCGGTCGGGAACCAGATGTTCCCCGCGTCGTCCTCGAAGAGCGACCACGCTTCGACGCCTTCCACCCCGTCCGCGGGGCCGAAGTGCGTGAACTTCCCGTCCTGCAGCCGGCACACGCCGTGGTGGTGGGTGGCGAACCAGGTGCTGCCGTCGCGGGCGAAGAGCACGTCGTTCACCGCGTCGCCGCACAGGCCGTCCGCGGTGGAGATGTTGGTCAGCTCGTCGCCGTCGCGGATGAACACGCCGCCGTTGGTGGCGAACCACAGGCGTCCCCGGTCATCCTCGCGGATGGCGTGCACGATGCGCGCGCTCGTCACGCCGCGCGACCAGTCGGGCGCGGTCTCGGGCAGTTCGAAGGGGGTGAAGGTCTCGCCGTCGAAGCGGCTGGCGCCTTCGAGGGTGCCCACCCAGATGGCGCCCTCGCGGTCGATGGTGAGCGCCCAGACGTCGTTGAAGCCCGGGAAGACCGGACCGTCCTTGATCAGCACGTGGGTGAAGCCCGCGCCGTCGTACCTCATGAGGCCCCGCTCGGTGCCGAACCACAGCGTGCCGTCGGCCTCCTCGACGATGCCGCGCACCGCAAAGCCGGCGAAGCCCTCACGGGCGTCGAAATACGCGAGCGATGCGCCGTCGTAGCGGATGACGCCGTCGCCGTTGGTGCCGAACCAGAGGCGGCCGCGCTGGTCCTGGTGGATGCGGCGGACGAACGGAGTGATCTGGCGCTCGACGAGGGCGTCCGGGGCCGGCTGGGCTGAAGCGGCGATGACCGGCAGGAGCGCCGGGACGAGCACGAGGGCCAGGGCGGCCCGGGAGCGGGATGCGGGCAAACGATTTCCTCCGGTCGGGATGAGCGGGCGGCGTGGCGCCGTCTACCCCCGGGCCCCGTTCCGGTTCCCGGCCGCGCCACCGGCGGCAACCCGCCGTCATCATTATCGTAAGGGGAGCGACCGACCCGCCACCACCACCCGAGCAGGGGGACGCCCGCCCATGGCTCCACGCAGCCGACAGATCCTGACGCAGATGACGCTCATCCTGGTCGTGGCGGCGGTCGTCGCCGCCGTCGTCCTGGCCGTGAAGCTCGACGCCGTGCTGGCCGTGGTGCAGGGCGACTGGCGCCCGCTGGTGCTGAACGGCGTGATCCTGGTGCTCTTCGCCGTGGGCGTGGCCCAGCTCTACGGCGGCCTGCGCCACTACGCCCGCCAGGAGGCCCAGATCGAGGAGTTCACGGCCCGCCGCGCCGAGGGCCTGAGCTGCGGCACCGCGCTGGAGGACTGCGAGCCGCCCTCCCTGCTGCGCGAGCGCCACGACACCATCAGCGCGCTCTTCGCGCGCGGCGTGCCCATCGACCACGGCGCCATCTCGGCGATCATGCTCACCGGCGAGTCGCAGCGGCTGTCGATCCCGCGCTTCGTGAACAACGTGCTCATCCTGACGGGTGTCTTCGGCACCGTGGCCTCCCTGATCTTCGCCCTGATCGGCGCCACCGACGTGCTGCAGACCGCGGTGCCCGGCACGGGCATGGGGCTGCTCCTGCTCGGCATGAACACGGCCCTGACCACGACCGCCACCGCCATCGTCTGCTACTTCTTCTTCACCTATTTCTTCCACCGCTTCACCGACCTGCAGACCTGGGTGCTGGGGCGCCTCGAGCGCGCCTCGCTGCTGCACATGGTGCCCGACTTCGCCTTCGAGCCCGAGACGGTCAACCACCAGGCCAAGCTGCTGCTCGAGGACGTGCGCGAACTCGTGGCCGGCATGCAGGGCGGCCTGGCCGGATTGGCCGGTGTCGCCGAAGCCGTGGCGCGCCTCGACGAGGCCACCCGCGCGCGCCAGGACCAGGGCGAGCGGCTGCTCGCGGCCCAGGACGCGCAAGCCGCCCGCCAGGACGAGTCCCTGGCCCAGCTCGCCGAGCTGCGCCGGGTGCTCATCGAGGGCTTCCGCCTCGAGCGGCCGTAGGGAGGCGCCATGCACCGCTTCACCGGCTTTCCCGACCTGAGGCAGAACCGCGCGGCGTCCGGCGGCGAGGCCGAGTTCTGGCCCTCGTTCACCGACATCATGACGGTCATCCTGATGGTCTTCATGCTGACGATGGTCGTGGTCATCATCAGGAATGCCGACCTGATCGACCAGATCCGGCTGGCCCGCAGCCTGCAGGCCGACGCCGAGTCGCAGCTCGCCGACAACGTGCAGGTGCTGGCCGACCTGCGCGTGCGCGCCACCGACCTCGAGGAGGCCATCCGCTCGGCGCGCATGGAGATCATCCTTCTCACCGACGAGGCCGAACGCCTGCGTGACGGCATGGACATCGAGGCCGCGGCCATCGCCCGCCTCGAGGGCGAGAATGCCGAGCTCGAGGAGAGCCTGCGGCTGATCCGGCTGCAGCTCGAGGAGAAACGCGACGAGCTGGCCGGCGCCCAGGCCATGATCGGCGGCATCCGCGACGAGGCCGAGCGTCGGAACCGCGACCTGAGCCGCCAGATCGCCGACCTCCTGAGCCGCCTCGAGGCCAACGAGGCCACGATGCTCACCCTGAGCGGCGAGAAGAGCGACCTGGAGATGGCCCTGGCCCGCCAGCGGCAGGACTTCGACTCCCTCGAGGACAAGTACCTGAAGCTGGTGCGCCCGGCGCGCAGTTCGGCGGGCAAGGCCGTGGCCTCGGTGCAGTTCCAGCGCGTGATGGGCGAGCGGCGGTACCAGTTGAAGGACGTCGGCCGCGACGCGTGGGAGACGGTGTCGCGCGACGAGCTCTACCGGCGGCTGGGCGCGCTGAAGGAGCGGCTCGGCGCGGAGCTCTACGTGAAGGTCGTGATCCCGGACGGGAGCGGGCTGTCGTACAACGAGGCCTGGGACTTCACGAAGGACATCCTGACGCGGTTCGACTACTACTACGTGGATGGGTGGTAGGTCCGGGGCGCGGGCCTACACCTCCGGCAACCGATAGCACACGATCTCGATCGTCTCGGTCTCGTCGTCCCCCAGCGTCGCCACCCCCGTGCCGAGACAAGCCAGCCGCGCCACCACGAACCCCTTGATCAGCAGCACCCGCCCGTCGCGCAGGAAGCGCACGCCGTCGCTCACCGGATTGCCCTCGCAGGCGAAGCGCACCTCGCGCTGCCACACGCCGTCGCTGTCGTACAGGTCGAAGGCGAGGAACACGCCGTCGGGCACATCGCGGTTGCTGCGGCTGTGCTGCACCCACAGGCGGCCCTGGCCGTCGATGTGCAGGGCGGCGATGGCGCGCTCGGTGTCCTTCAGGTCGAAGCGGGGCCAGGTGGCGGGGTTCTGTCCGGCCCACGACTCGAACAGGGCCGTGATGCGGCGCATGTCGCGCTTGTCGCGGTGCCAGGTCTCGAAGTCGGGGCGCGTGATGACCTTCTCGAGGGTGCCGTCCGGCA
>JAGRNP010000097.1:4782-14940 GCA_020440705.1 bacterium
AGGAAGACGTTCACCGCGTAGTGCTCGCGGTCGGCGGGGGTGTAGACGCGGCCGTCCGGACCCAGCGCGCTCGCCAGGGGGAAGGCCGGTACGAAGTCGTTCTCGTGCACCACCGAGTGGGGCCGCTGGATGCGCGAAACCTGCTCCATGTAGCGCACGGTCTCCTTGCCGTCGGGTCCGATGGCCGCGAGGAAGTGGGTGCGCACGGTGAACTTCTCGCCGGGTTCGGAGCGTGAGCCCGCCATGAGCAGATGGTCGCCCTGCATCTCGGCCATGGTCTGGATGGTGAAGCCGCCGGTCTCGCCGCGGCCCACGTCGACGGTCACCTCGCCGGCGGGCAATCCGTCGGTGCCGATCTTCACGATCTTGCCGGGGAAGAACTCCGCGAGGCCGACCGTGCCGTCGGGGAAGCGCACCATGTCGACCGGGCCGCTCACCTCGCCGGGGCCCTCGCCCTGGCGGCCGAGGGTCCGGAGGAGCGCGCCGTCGGGCCCGAAGACGAAGGCCTGGCAGAGCTGCTGGTCGGCCAGGTACACGCGCCCCTCGGGGTCGGACATGGCCTCGACCGGCAGGCCGATCATCACGTCGTCGCCCTCGCCGCCGCGGCGCCACAGCTCCTCGAGTTGCAGGGTGACCGGGTCGTGGGCGGGGACGGTGTTGGCGATCTCCGGGACTTCGGCAGCTAGGGCGGGGGTGGCCAGCAGCAGGGCCAGGACGAACGTCATGACGGTGCGCATCGGAACTCCATCAGTTGGTGTCGGGGCGAGACGGCGGCCGGTCGAATGATAAACGATTTTCGACTGCCGGATGTTGCATGGATTCGCCGGGAATGGCACCCGCGGGACACCGTCTATTTCACCAACGTCATGGGCCGCACCGCCGTCTCGCCGCCGGCGACCAGACGGGCGAAGTACACCCCGCTCGCCACGCGCCGGCCGCCGTCGTCCAGGCCGTTCCACACCGCCTCCCGCCAGCCGGCCCCGGCGCGGTCCGCCGCCAGCGTGCGCACCAGTCGGCCGGTGGCGTCGTGCACCGTCAGCCGCACGTCGCCGGCCCGCGGGAGGCCGTAGCGGATGGTCGTGCGCGGGTTGAACGGGTTGGGGTACACGCCGGCGATGCCGACGCGCGACGGCACGTCACCCTCGGCCACGCCGACCGTCGAGGTCACCCGCAGCGGCTCCGGCTGCACCCACACGGCGACGTTGCCCACCGCGTCGGTCGCCCGCAGGCGCAGGCGCATGGTCGGGGTGGTGGGATAGGGCACGTCCCAGCGCAGGGGGTCGCCGATCGCGGCCGGCG
The DNA here is from genome assembly GCA_020440705.1 of bacterium. Taxonomy (NCBI): domain Bacteria; species bacterium. The sequence goes on from JAGRNP010000097.1 coordinate 6,082, forward strand.
GGCCCGCGGCGATGGCGAACCAGTTCACGTCGTCGGGCGAGTAGGCGAACTCGAGCCAGGTTGTGCCGCTGCCGACGTCGCGGGCGTCGTAGAACACGTCGACCGCCTGCAGGTGGACCACCGTCTCGCCCGGCTCCGGGAGGGTGATCTCCGGGACCGGAGGCGTCGTGTCGACGCCGAGGGGTCCGAAGCCGAGGGTGTCGCCCGCGTTGCCGAGGCTGTCGAAGGCCGCCAGGCGGAACCAGTACTGCCCGTCGGACAGCCCGCTCCACTGCGCCGACAGGTCGCCGGACAACCCGCCGGACGGCGTCCCGTGCGGATCGGCGTACAGCCCGTGGCGGAATCCCGCGAAACCGACCCCCGCGTCGTCGGGCGTCGTCCAGTCGGCCGTGATGGTGGTCTGGCCCGTGTAGCCGCCCACCGGGGGCACGGTCGTCACGTCCGGCGCTTCGGGACCGGTGGTGTCGATGGCGAAGGGCCCGAGCACCTGGGACGCCGGGGCGAAGTTCCCCGCCCCGTCGCGCACCCACAGGTGGATGTAGTTCCCGGCGCCGTCCGGCAGGGGCGGCGTGGTGTAGGGCTGCGTCGGCGTGCTCGCGTTCCAGGGCAGGGGCGGCGGCACGACGTCGTCGTGCCAGGCCAGCTCGCAGAACACGAGGCCGCAGCCGCCGGGATCGACCACGTCGTCCCACTTGAGGTCCACCGCGGGTTGGGCCGACCAGACCCCCGGCGCGTGGCTGGTCGACGCGAAGTTGGCCGCGGTGTCGGGCGCGGCCGTGTCCACGGTGAAGGTGTGGCAGGCCGAGAAGTCGCCGGGGAAGCCGCAGCGGCTGGCGCGCACCTTCCAGACCACCTCGCCCGGCCCGCTGACCGGGAGCTGGGCCGCGTTGGTCGCCACCACCAGCGTGTCGGCGCCGGCGCAGGTGGCGCCCCAAACGACCTCGTAGCTGTCGGCGCCCGCGATCGCCTCCCAGCTGACGGCCGCGGGCGAGCCGACGCAGCCGTAGCCCGCGGGCGGGAAGAACTGCTGGGGCACGCCGAGCACCGAGGGACGGGTGGTGAACGAGCGGCAGTCCGACCACGCGCCCCAGTTGCCGCACGGGCCCTGGGTGCGCACCTGGTAGAAGTAGGTCTCGTCGTCGGCGAGGCCGAGGATCGCGTAGGCCGACTGCGTGTTCGTCGCCGGGGTGGTCGGCCAGCCGCAGGTGGTCGCCCAGCGCACCTGGTAGGCCGCGGCGTCCGGCACGTCCTCCCAGTCGATCACGACCTGGAAGGCCGGTTGGCAGGTGTCGCCGTCGGGCGGGAAGACGACGGTCGGCACGGCGGGTTCGTCCCGGGTCGTGAACAGGAAGCTCGGCGAGTCGGTGTTGTACACCCCGCAGGCGTTGCCTGCGCGGGCCTGCCAGAAGTACTGCTGGTCGGGCTGGAGCTGGGGCAGGGTGTAGGTGGTGCCCGTGAGGCCGTTGACCACGTTGGCGGTGTCGCCCACCTTGCCCCAGATCAGCTGGTACACCACGGCCGAGGCCACGTTGCCCCACGCCAGCTGCGCGCCGGTCGTCGGCACGCAGGTCGCGTCGTCGGCCGGGATCCCCATCCAGGGCGCCGGCGGCGAGGGGCAGTCCACCCTCAGGAAATCCAGGTCGCGGGGCCCGGTGTCGTCGTTGAGGGGGTCGGCGTCGCTGACGTTCAGGCGCACGCCGACGAAGTAGTCGCCCTCCGGCACGTCCGGGTCGATCTGCACCGCGGGGACGTTCACGTTCGCGGTGCCGTTGGCCGCGATGGACAGGTTCAGGGTGCCGCTGTGGATCTCGATGTCCGTGCCGGCGATCACGTCGTTGGTCGAAAGCATGATCTGGTACGGAATCGGGCCCGACCACGGCGCCGCCGAGAAGTTGTGGATGCGGAAGAAGAACGACCCGAGGGTCGCGCCGGCCGCGACGGTGTCGCCGCTCGCCGAGGTGAGCACCTGCAGCGGCCACAGGTCGGGCGTGTCGGGCTGGTCGGTGGCGATCCGGGCCTGGATGTCGCCGAACTTGGCGGGCGTCAGGCGGGTGACGATCGTGTTCGTCTCGCGGTCGCTGGCGGTCAGCACGCCGTACGCCGCACCGCCGTTGACGGCGCCGCTGCCGCTGGCGCCGCCCCACGACGGCTGGTCGAACTGGATCTGGTTGCCGTAGTAGACGTCGAAGGAGCCGGACGTGGTCCACTGGGTCTGGCCGTCGTAGGGGCTCTCGGCCGGGTAGCCGGTGATCGTCCACCCGGAGCCGTACCAGAAGTTCGCTTCGGTGTCGTAGCCGTAGCCCTGCCAGCCGGCGAGGGCGCCCAGCGGGCGGTCGAGGGTGATCAGCGCGACGTCGTGGTCGCGGTCCTCGTCGTCGACCCAGCCGGACCAGCTCAGCAGCGAGGCGGCCTCGGCGTCGCCCCACGGTCCGGATCCGCTCTCGTAGCCCGGCGTGACGGTCACCCGGTCGGCGTACTCGAAGGCCGGCAGCCCGTTCTCGACGTGGTAGTACACGCAGTGGCCCGCCGTCAGCACGTGCAGCGGGCTGATCAGGGTGCCGCTGCACTGGCCCCCGAGGGTGTCGCCCAGGGCGGTGACGCTGAACAGTCGCAGCTTCACGTGGCGCGGGTAGGTGCCGAAGGTCGGATCGGCCACCATCGACCAGCCGTTGAAGTTCTTGTCCCCCGCGGCGCCCGGCTCGCTGCCGTACCGGCCCCGGACGGGCGCCGTGGTGAAGGCGCCCGGCGGCAGGTCGGGCCAGTCCGAGGCGGGCAGCCGGGTGGTCCGGCCGGTGCGGAAGTCGTGGTGGATCAGTTCGCCCCGGGGGGTGACGACCGCATCGATCTCGCCGATGTCGGGCAGGACCCCGATCCGGTCGGGACCTTGCCGGCCCTCGTCGGCCAGAACGGGCGCACTGACCAGGAGAAGCGCCGCCAGGAGCCATGATCGCCTTGTCGTTCCTGCCATGGCGCCCTCCTCGCCGGGCCCGGATCGGGTGCGGTGCGATGCCGCGGGGAGGCGCCCGCGACGGCGTCTCCCGCATCCTCGAGGCCTTAATCCTGACAGAAAAGGTCTGATCTGGGCGGTTTTTTTTGGGAATCGTCTGCCGGGACGGACGCCCCCCGGGGGGCCGTGGCCGCCTAGAACCTTGCCCGCCAACCCGTTGGGCCCGGGGCGCAGGCCGCCCGCGAAAAGAGGCCCGGCGCACTCGGGCGCCGGGCCTCGTCGCGTTGCGGCGGGTGGCTTCCTACTTCAACAGCTCCTTCACCGCCGCCTCGATCTGCTGGTCGCGCCCCCGGGTGAGCACGCCCGGCTCGTTGCGGACCTCGATGTCCGGCTCGAGCTGGGTGTTCTCGGCGAACTTGCCGTCCTCGCCGCGCCAGCCGCCCATGGGGATGCCGAAGACGAGGGTCGGGTCGATCTGGTTCTCCCACCAGACGAAGGTGCCCGTGCCCGGGACCGGCATGCCCAGCGTCTTGCCCACGCCCTTGATCTTGTAGGCGAGGGGGAAGAGGTGGGCGTCGGAGTAGTTGCTCTCGCCCATGAGGACGATGCTCGGCTTGTTCCACTTGTCCCACGACTCGGCGCCCACGTACTGCCCGTGGGGAATGATGTCGAAGTACGCCGTGCCGTTGAGGAAGTCGGACAGCTGCTCGTGGATGTTGCCGCCGCCGTTGAAGCGGGTGTCGACGATGAGGGCCTCGCAGCCGATGTGCCGGCCGAGGGCCTCCTCGATGACGTGGCGCATGCTGTCGTCGTTCATGGACCGCACGTGCACGTAGCCGATGCGGCCGTCCGAGAGGCGCGTCACCTCGTCGCGGCGGTTGCGCACCCAGCGCTCGTACAGCAGCTCGAACTCGGCGCGGCCGTCGATGGGCTTGACCTCCTCCTCCCAGCGGTCGCCCGACTTCGGGTCGCGCACCGCGAGCAGCACCCGGTCGCCCACCTTCCGGTTCAGCAGCGCCGACCAGTCGGCGGCGTCGGTCACCGCGATGCCGTCGATCTGCTCGACGACGTGGCCGGCCTTCAGCTTCACGCCGGCCCGGTCGAGGGGGCCGCCGGTGATCACCTCGTCGACCCGCAGGCCGTCGCCCCCGTTGCCGGACACGAAGAGGCCCAGCCTGGCGGTGCGGTCGGCCTGCTCGCTGCGCGGGCGGTAGTAGCAGCCCGTGTGCGAGGCGTTCAGCTCGCCCAGCATCTCGCTCAGCAGCTCGGCGAAGTCGTGGTTGTTGTTGATGTGGGGCAGGAAGCGGCGGTAGGCGTCGCCGTAGCCGGCCCAGTCGACGCCGTGCAGGTCCTGGACGTAGAACTTGCGCTGCATCAGGCGCCACACGTGATCGAACATGTAGGCCCGCTCGGCCGCCGGCTTCAGCACCATCTCGCCCTTGGTGGCCAGGGGCTCCACCTGGCCCGACTCGGTGTCGACCTTCTTCATCCCGCCGCCGGCCAGCACCACGAGGAACTTGCCGTCCGACGACATCTCGAAGCCGCCGGCGCGCGTGCCGAGCTTGGCCAGCAGCTTGGTGTCGCCGGTGCGGGTCTCGGTGACCCACACGTCGTGGCCCTTCTCGAAGCTGGTCAGGTAGAAGAGCTTCTCGCCGTCCCGGGAGAGCAGCCAGTCGGCCGCGGGCGAGGAATGCGTCGTCAGCTTGACGCGGCGCTCGGTCAGGTTGTCGCGGTCGATGGTGATCGGTTCGACCTCGTCCTTCTCGTCCTTGTCCTTCTCCTTCTTCTCGTCGTCGTCCTTCTTCGCGTCCTTGTCGGCCTTCTCCTCCTGCTCCTTCACGAGAGCGAAGTCCTCCTTGGAGAGGCGGAAGCGGTCGTAGGCCGCATGGTCGAAGAACAGCGCGTGCACGTCCCAGGTCACCGCGCCGCCGCCCTGGCGCAGGGCGCCGTCGCGGTTGGTGCCCCAGATCATGGCCTTCCCGTCCAGGGCCCACTTGGGCATCATGTCCTCGTAGCCGCTGAGGGTGAGGTTGGTGACCTCGCCCTTGCCGTCGGCCGGGACCAGGCCGATCTCCCAGGTCATCAGGCGCTCGGGCGGGCCGTAGGTGGCCAGCAGCCACCGGCTGTCGGGCGACCAGGTGAACCACTGGTCGCCGTCGGCGTAGCTGTAGTTGTGCTCGGGGCCGAGCACGCGGCGCGTCTTCTTCGACTTCAGGTTCACGACGCGGATCTCGGTGCGGTTCTCGAGGTAGGCGATCTCCTTGCCGTCGGGCGAGAAGCGCGGCTGGAACTCCTCGGCGTCGGTGGAGACGATCGTCTCGGTGTCGAGCAGGGTCGCGGCGTAGAAGTAGGGCTCGCTGTCGCGCCGGATGGTCATGGTGAAGAGATCCCAGCTGCCGTCCTTCTCCGCGGCGTAGCCGAGGGTGCGGCCGTCCGGTCCCCAGGTCGGGCCGCGCTCCTGCCAGGGCGTGTCGGTCAGGCGCTTGGTGACGCCCCCCTCCACGCTGCTGACGAAGATCTCGCCCCGGAAGACGTAGGCGATCTCCTTGTCGTTGGGCGAGATGACGAACTCGGTGAAGCCCTGGTTCACGGGCACGACCTCGTCCAGGCGCGTCAGGCCGTCCAGCGCGAGGGTGATGGGGATCAGGCGGGGCTCGCCGCCGGGCACGAGGGTGTAGAGGTCGCCGTCCCAGGCGAAGCACAGGGTGCCGTCGTTCGCGCGGCTCAGGAAGCGCACCGGATGGGTGTCGAACTTCGTGAGGGCCGTGGCCGCGGCCGCGTCGGCCAGGGCGCCCTGCCACACGTTGAAGGTGCCGCCCATCTCGCTCAACCAGACGAAGCTGTTGTTGCCGGCGAAGATCGGGTTGCGGTCCTCGGCCGGATTCCTCGTCAGCTGCGTGTAGGTGTCCTTGTCCATGTCGTACACCCACACGTCGCGCGTGACGGCCGAGCGGTGGTGCTTGCGCCAGGGGCTCTCGTAGCCCTTCCAGTCGTGGTAGATGAGCTGCCTGCCGTCGGCCGAGACGCTCACGTCCTGGGCCGGCACGGGCAGCACGCGGGTGACGGCGCCGCCCGCGACGGGCACGCTGTACAGCTCGCTCATGCCGCCCACCGGGAACTGGGCGTTGCTCGCGGGATCCTGACGGGTGGCCGAGAAGAGCACCGCCGTGTCGTCGGCGGTGAACGAGCCCGGCGTCTCGCCGGCCGAGTCGAAGGTCAGGCGCACGGCCTCGCCCCCCGCGGCCGGCATCACGAAGACGTCGAAGTTGCCGTGGCGGTCCGAGGCGAAGGCCAGGCGCGTGCCGTCGTGGCTCCACACGGGGGCGAACTCGTAGGCGTCGCCGGTCGTGAGCAGGGTGGCCGCGCCGCCCGCGGCGGGCACCGACCACAGGTCGCCCTTGTAGCTGAAGACCACCGTCTGGCCGTCGGGCGAGATGGCGGGGTAGCGGAGCCAGTGGGGCGTCTCGGCGGCGCCGGTGGCGCCCGCGGCCAGGGCGAGGCAGAAGAACAACGCGGACACGAACTTCATGGGGGAGTCTCCTCGGTTTCCGGGATCAAGGGGTGCCGGAAGGCTGCAGCACGTCGGTCAAGGTATCCGATCGGGGGACGGGGCGCACGCGCCAGGTGCGGGGCCCGGCGTGGGGACGCAGCGGCGGGCCTTTTGTTGCACCGGCGCCCCCCGGGCCCGGACCAGGTCGCCGGCCGCGGGTTCCAGCCGGCGGGCGGGCCGCTACCGCAGCAGCCCGACCCGCCGGGTCACGGCGCCCCGGGCCGTTTCCAGGCGCAGCAGGTAGGTGCCCGACGGCAGGACGCGGCCGTTGTCGTCACGTCCGCTCCAGGTGACCTCGTGGGGCCCGGCCGCCGCCTGGCCGGTCCGCAGCAGGCGCACCCGACGTCCCGCCACGTCGTAGACGGCCAGGGTGAAGGACGCGTCGGCGGGCAGCCGGAACCGCACGCGCGTCGAGCCGGAGAACGGGTTCAGCAACGGGGCCACCTCCAGGCCGCCGCCGGTCGCGGGCAACGGCGCCACGGCGCTGGCCGTGAAGTGGTGGTAGCGCAGGGTCACGGCGTCCGTGAAGACATCGGCGTTCCACGTCGTCCCGACCACGTAGACCACGCCGCCGGGGGCCACGACGACGGCCTGACCCGAGCTGCTGAGGGCCGGACCCGCCGACCACGCGTCGAGCCAGCGCAGCTCCCCGTCCGGGGCGAGGCTGAACGTCACCAGGCGCTGGAGCTGCCACGTGATGATCGACCGGCCGGTGACGACGACGCCCCCGTCGGCGGTGAGGGCCAGCGCGCCGTCCAGGTCGGAGCTCCCCACCCCGCTCGGAACCACCCGGGCCCAGCGGCGCTCGCCGTCCGGGGCGTACCGGGCGACCACGAAGCCGCGATCCCCCAGCGAGGCCTCGTCCAGGCCGCCGTCGGCCAGGACAACCACGTCGCCGGTCGCGTCGACGGCGATCCGGCGCACCGCCGCGCTGGCGCAGGGGCCCTCGGTCAGGACGTCGCTCCAGAGCAGGCCGCCGTCGGCCGCCGCCACGCTCCACACCTGCACCCGGAACACGCCGCAGATCGATTCGGGATTGCCCGCGGCCACGACGTCGCCGCCGGGCAGGAGTGCCAGCCGGAGGTTGCCGAAGACGGAGCCGATGTCGCCGGTCGTGTCCTGGCGCCAGAGCACGGCGTCGGTCGGGTCGACGCGCAGGATCGAGAGCCACTGGCTGCTGCCCTCACCCAGCCACGCGCCGAGGTAGACGTCGCCGGCGGCGTCGACGACGAGGTCGTTCAGGTTGTAGGCCAGGGTCGTGGTGGTGATGGTCGTCTCGCGTTCGACGACGCCGGCGGGCGAGACGACGACCAGGAAGAAACCCGCGGCGGTGCCCGCGGCGGCGTAGATGCGGTCGCCCGGGCCGCGCACGGCGCGCACCTCGGAGCTGAAGTCGAGCGCCGCCGGGAACGGGCGCTCGAGAACCCACTGCAGGCTCCCGTCGGCCCCCACGGCGACCAACTGGAGGCCCGCGCCCCGCCCGACGAGGACGACGCCCCCGTCCAGCGGCACGGCGGCCCGCAGCGTGCCGAGGGTGTCGGGCGGAACGATCGTGGTCCAGTCGGCGAGCCCGTCCGCACCGAGGCGCCGGGCGAACGCCAGCGTCCGGATGTCGGGCCGCCGGATCGTGGTGCCCGCCACGAGGACGCCGTCGCCGCCAGGATCGGCGAAGGCGAAGGTCGCTTCGTCGTTGTGGTCGCCGGGGCCGCCCCAGGTGTCGGTCCAGTCGAGCACGGCGGGGTCGGCGAGAACGGCCGACGCCGCGGCGCCGATCAGGAGGAGCGGCAGGACCAGTACGACGACGGATCGCAGTATCCGGCGGCTAGCGAGCGGGTGCACGGTGGGACCTCATGGGCATGATCGGGTTCGAAAATCGGGGCGATTCGCGGTTTGCCGGGCCCCGGGAGCGAAGGACGGAGGGCCCGGAACCGGTCCGCATGACAATTGAGTGTACAAAAAATGTCTTGTTCCATCAATCGGCAGGCGGGGCGTCGGGGCCGCGCCGTTCCGCCGCGCGGATCTCGGCAACGATGTCGCCCACGATCTCCCGCGCCACCTCCGGCGTCACGTGCCGCGGATCGGTGAAGTTGGCCCGGTCGCGGGCCAGCGGCCCGTCGACCGCGTAGTCGAAGACCGGCGCCAGGGCCCGCATCGCTTCCTTGTAGCGGTCGAACTCCGCGTCGAGGCCGTAGTCGGACAGCCGCGCCCGCTGCTCGGCGTGCATGGGCGGCAGGAAGAGGTAGAGCGCGATGCCGTGCGAGCGGCAATGGTCGGCCACCGCCTGCAGCCGCGCGGCCAGCACCTCGGGCCGGCGCCAGCCCTTGAAGTAGCGGTCCGAGCCGGGACCGAGCTGGTGGGCCCA
>JAGRNP010000098.1 GCA_020440705.1 bacterium
CGATGGTCTCACCGCTCTGGCTGACCACCAGGCACAGGGTGCCCGGCTCGATGATCGGCGAGCGGTAGCGGAACTCGCTGGCGTACTCCACCTCGGTGGGGATGTGGGCGTACTCCTCGAGCATGTACTCGCCCACGAGGCCCGCGTGCCACGACGTGCCGCAGGCCAGGATGATGATGCGGCGGATGTTGCGCAGTTCCCAGTCGGTGAGCTGGATGCCGCCGAGCTTCACGTCGCCCTGGTCGGCCAGGATGCGGCCGCGGAACGAGTCGCGGATGGTCTGGGGCTGCTCGAAGATCTCCTTGAGCATGAAGTGCTCGTAGCCGCCCTTCTGGATCGCGTCGAGATCCCAGGTGATCTCCTGGATCTCCTTGGTGACCTGCTCGTTCTTGATGGTCGTCGTGTTGATGCCGTCGGGCGTGAGGGTGACCATCTCGCCGTCGTCGAGGTAGATGACCTGGCGGGTGTGGCCCATGATGGCCGCCACGTCGCTGGCCAGGTAGTTCACGCCGTCGCCGACGCCCACCACGAGCGGACTGCCCTTGCGGGCGCCGACGATCAGGTCGGGCTCGTCGACGTGGGTGACGGCGATGCCGAAGGCGCCTTCGACCACGCCGAGGGCCTTCTGCACCGCGTGCACCAGGTCGCCGTCGTAGAAGTCCTCGATGAGGTGGGTGAGCACCTCGGTGTCCGTCTCGGAGAGGAACCTGTGGCCCTTCTTGGTGAGCTGCACCTTCAGCGCCGCGTAGTTCTCGATGATGCCGTTGTGGACCAGGGCCACCTTGCCCGCCTGGTGCGGGTGGGCGTTGACCGCGTTCGGCGCCCCGTGCGTCGCCCAGCGGGTGTGGGCGATGCCGCACGAGCCCTTGAGCTGCTCCCAGTCGATGGCCTGCTCGAGGTTGCGGATCTTCCCCTTCTCCTTGACCACGAGTTGGCCCGAGGCGGTGAGGATCGCGATGCCCGCGCTGTCGTAGCCGCGGTACTCGAGGCGCTTGAGGCCTTCGATGAGGATGTTGGGGGCGTCAGCCGTGCCGACGACACCGACGATTCCGCACATGCGGCACTCCTTGGGTTGAACGGGGGCTCCGGGCCGGCTGCGGCCGTCGCGAGCCCTAGGACGATTTCACCTTGTTGATCATTTCGACCGCCGCGGCCTCGTCTTGAGCCTCGGCGATGATCCGCACCACCGGCTCGGTGTTCGAGGGCCGCACATGCACCCAGCCCCCCGCCCCGACCCACTTCAGGCCGTCCCGGTCGTCGATCTCCCCCGGACCGAGCCGGCGCAGGGCCGCCACCAGGTCGTCGCCGGCCGGCAGGGCGTCGGCGGCCACCTTAGTCTTGACCATGACCACCGGCGGCAGGGCGTCGGCCAGATCGGCCAGGGAACGCCCGGTTTCGGCCAGGGACTGGCAGATCATGGCGATGCCCACCAGGGCGTCGCGCCCGGCGTGCACCGCGGGATAGATGACGCCTCCGTTGCCCTCGCCGCCGAGCACGCACTCCTCGGCCAGGATGGCCTCGACCACGTTGGCCTCACCCACCGGGGTGCGGAAGGTGCGGCAGCCGTGGCGGTCGGCGACCTTCTCGATCAGGCCCGTGGTCGACAGGTTCACCGCCACCGGTCCCGGGGTCCGGGCCAGCAGGAAGTCCATGGCCAGGGCCAGGGTGTACTCCTCGCTGAGGGCGCGCCCGGCGCCGTCGACGAGGGCCAGCCGGTCCACGTCCGGATCGACGGCGAGGCCGAGATCGGCTCCGGAGGTGCGCACCGCGTCGGCCAGTTCCTTCAGGTGGGCCGGCGTCGGTTCCGGATCGTGGGGGAAACGGCCCGACATGCCGCAGTGCAGCGGCGTGCAGCGCACGCCGAGGCGCTCGAGCAGGCGGGGCACGATGCTGCCGCCGGCGCCCTCGACGGCGTCGACCACCGCGTGCAGGTTCGCCGCCCGGATGCGGTCGACATCCAGCCAGGGCAGGTCGCCGATGGCGTCGAGGTGCCGGTCGTCGGCGCCGGTGCGCACGCTGACCGCGCCCACCCGGTCCCAGGCCACATGGCCGGTGCCGTCCTCGTACTTCTGGCGCACCTCGCGGTTCTGGGCCGCGGTCAGGAAGAGCCCGTTGCCCTGCAGGAACTTCAGGGCATTCCACTGGGCGGGGTTGTGGCTGGCCGTGATGATGATGCCGCCGACGGCCTCGCTCTCCTGGACGGCCACCTCGGTGGTGGGCGTCGTGGCGATGCCGATGTCCCAGACGTCGTGGCCCGTGGAGGCCAGGGCCGCGGCCACCGCGTCGAAGACCATGGGGCCGGTGACGCGGCTGTCGCGCCCCACGACGACCGGGCCGGCGGGCAGCCAGGCGCCGTAGGCGGCGGCCCAGCGGGCGACCGTGACGGCATCGAGGCCGTCGCCGATGACGCCCCGGATGCCGGAGATGCTGACTTGCAATGGCAAAGCGGATGCTCCCTGCAGGCGGGCCGACGGCTGTGGCGGGCAGCATCACGGACCGGTCCGGATGCCGCACCTCGCCGCCGGGCCCCGTGGGTACCCTGACGATGATCCGGAAATACTAACAACGGGGCTTCGCTCCCCGCAACGGTCAATGTGGCGCGGCACCTGGCGCGGCGCTTCGCCCGCCACGGCTGAAAATCGGGAGTCAGGATCGCGGACGACGTTCGGCCCCGACGGAGTGACGATCGCGGCGGCGGCGAGAGGCCGGAAGTCCGGGAGGGTCGCAAGCAGAAGCGAGCTCCCTGCCGGAAGCTCGCTGGCGCGGTTTGCCGAAGATTTCGCTGGAGCTGGTGTGGGGACTCGAACCCCAGACCTGCTCATTACGAGTGAGCTGCTCTACCAGCTGAGCTACACCAGCTCCGATATGACGAATCCGGTCGGGGAGCGGCGCCGTTCCGGATCATGATGGTCGTGTGGTGCCTAGGGGCGGAGTCGAACCACCGACACCTGCATTTTCAGTGCAGTGCTCTACCAGCTGAGCTACCTAGGCACACGAATCGGGTCGCGGGGCGGGCCCGCGGGAACGGGGAATAAAACACCCCCCGCCGCGGGTTGTCAAGCGCCCCGGGGCGATTTTCCTTCCCGGCCGTAAGCGGTACGGCCGGGAAGGAGTTGGCTCGCGCGGATTCAGTGGGCGGACTGGTTGGCCAGGGTGTGGATCGTGGCCACGACCTCGTCCAGTTCGAAGGGCTTGTAGAGGCAGGCGTCGGCCCGCGACCAGGTGGCGATGAACTTCTCGCGGTCGCGGGATTCGACCTTGCGGGCCGTCAGCAGCATGATGGGGAAGGTCGTGGCCTGGGGATCGTTCTCCATCCACTCCTTCAGCATGCGGCTCACCTCGTAGCCGTTGCAGCCGGGCAGCATGACGTCGAGGATCATGAAGTCCGGCGGGGTGCGCTTGGCCTTTTCCAGGCCCTCGAGGCCGTCGGCGGCGGTGGCCACGTCGAATCCCCGCCGGGCGAGGCTGAATTCGAGGGTCTCGAGAATATCGGGCTCGTCGTCCACGACGAGGATCCGCAGGTTGCGATCCATGCTTTCAGGCCTCCAGGCTGCCGGGCCCCTGCCCGGTGACGGGTCGTTTCCGATCCATGGTATCGGCAGGAATGCCGGGAAATTGACTCCTCGTTGCGGCGTCCGGCCCCAGGGGCAGGAAGCGCCACCCGGGCAGGGCCGCCGTCGAGGGACGCTCGGCGCAGTGGCGCCGCCACGCGGCCGCGAAGGCGGCGGGGTCGGCGACCGGGCAGGCCGCCAGGCTCGGGGCCGGGACCACGGCCTTGGTCGCGGCCGCGTCGACGCCGCCGGCGATGAAATCCTCGACCAGGTCGACGACCGGACGCTCGGGCCGGCCGTCCAGCAGGGCGACCGCCGTGGCCGCACCGCGCCGGGCCAGGGCCCGCAGTTCGCGGACGGCGCGCAGGAGCTGCTCGCTGGCCGGGTCGCGCGGCAGGCGGATCCAGACGGTGGTGCCCCGCCCCGGCGTGCTGGCCAGGCGGATGCTGCCGCCGTGGGCTTCGACCAGCCCCCGCGTGATGTGCAGGCCCAGGCCCGAGCCGTCGCGGGCCGGGCCGGCGTGCCGACGGCCGCGGTACCAGGGCTCGAAGACCCGCTCGACCTCGGCCGGCGTCATGCCCACCCCGCTGTCCTCGACCACCAGGTTCCAGGTGTGCAGGGGCAGGAAGAGGTCTTCGGCCAACCGCCAGGCCAGCCCGTCGTCGGGGCGCGGATGGGGCTGGACCCACACCCGCACCAGGCCCCCGGCCGGCGTGTACTTGAGGGAGTTGCCCACCACGTTGGCCACGATGCGGGTGATGCGGTCAGGGTCGGCGTGGGCCCGCAGGCGTTCGGGCAGCCCGGTCGCGTCCAGCTCGAGGCCGGCGTTGCGGGCCGCGGGTCCGTGCAGGGCCACCGCCTCGCGCAGCACCGGACCGAGGTCGATCTCGCGCGTCTGCAGCGCCGGGGCCTCGCCCCCGCTCCGCGACACATCCAGCAGATCGTTGACGAGCCGCTCGAGGCGGTCGACGTTCCGCAGCGTCAGGTCGAGGAAGCGCTGCTGGTCGGCGGTGACGTCGCCGGCGTCGCCCCCCAGGACCAGCCGCAGGCTGCTCTTCATGGAGGCCAGCGGCGTGCGCAGTTCGTGGCTGAGGGTGCTGACGGTCTCGACCAGGTCGGCGCGGGCGCCGCCGGTCTCGCCCACCGGGCGCACCGCCACCAGGCGTTCGCCCGTGTCGGGGCAGGCGGGCCCGAGACGCACCTCGACGCTCAGGGTGTCGCTGCAGCCGGAGAGGATCTCCTTCTCGCGCCCGGCCACGAGCTGCCGCGTCACCGCCGCGGCGAGCCAGCACTCGTTGGCGTGGTCCGAGCCCCCCACGACCTCGCGCAGCAGGGCGCGCCCCAGCCCGTTCAGGGCCAGGACCTCCCCGTCCCGCAGGCGGGCCAGGCCCACCGGCACCGCCTGCAGCCCCTCGGCCGGATCGGCGGCCACGGCTGCGCCGGCGGCGTCGGAACCGGCCCCACTCCGGTCGGTGGCCGGGAAGATTTTCCGGAAGAGCTCTGGCATAATTTTCCTGCGCTCCGGCGGCGAGATGTCGTCCTGGCAGGACATCGCGTTGTCCGCCAGCGAGTTGAGCGGGATGCGGCCTCATTGCCGCCCCACCCGTCAGGCCGGATTTTGCAAGCGATATGCCATTGGCGGGGGAATTCAGGCGCCGGCGAGGCGTCCGGCCAGGAAGCGTCCGGTGGGGGAATCGGCCACGGCGGCGACCTCCTCCGGGGTGCCCTGGGCCACGACGCGGCCGCCGTGGCGACCGCCCCCGGGCCCGAGGTCGATGATCCAGTCGGCCTGGGCGATGAGGTCGAGGTTGTGCTCGATGACGAGCACCGAGTGCTTCTGCTCGACCAGTTCGTGCAGCACGGCCACCAGGGCGCGGACGTCCTCGGCGTGCAGGCCGGTGGTGGGTTCGTCGAGCAGGTAGAGGTTGTGCTTGCCCGAGGGCATGGCCAGTTCGCGGGCCACCTTCAGGCGCTGGCTCTCGCCGCCCGACAAGGTCGGGGCCGGCTGGCCGAGGGTGAGGTAGCTGAGGCCCACCTTCTTCAGCAGCCACAGGCGCTGGCTGACCGCGGGCACGTCGCCGAAGAACTTCAGGGCCTCGTCGATGGTCAGGTCGAGCACCTGGGCGATGTTGCGCCCCTTGTAGGTGATCTCCAGCGTGCTCTGGTTGAAGCGGCTGCCGCGGCAGTCCTCGCAGGGCACGGTGATGTCGGCCATGAACTGCATCTCGACGCGGTGGTAGCCCATGCCCTGGCAATTGCTGCAGCGACCGCCGGCGGTGTTGAAGCTGAAGCGTCCGGGCGTGTAGCCGCGGGCGATGGACTCCTTGGCCTGGGCGAAGAGCTCGCGGATGGGCGCGAGGATCTGCAGGTAGGTGGCCGGATTGGAGCGGCTCGTCTTGCCGATGGGGGTCTGGTCGACGCGCACCACCTTGCCCACGCCGTGGGCCCCCTGGATCGCGCTGAAGGGGAAGGCGCGGCCCGAGCCGCCCGCGGCCCGTGCCGTGAGGCCGTCGTGGAGGCAGCCGTTCATGAGGCTGCTCTTGCCCGAGCCCGAGATGCCCGTCAGGGCCACGAAGCGTTGCAGCGGGATCTTCACGTCGATCTCGCGCAGGTTGTGCAGGCGGGCGCCCTTGATCACCAGCGCCTGTGTGCCCGGCTTGCGGCGCGCCCGCGCCGGACGCCCCGCGACCTCGCCGCGCAGGTGGCGGGCCGTGACGCTGTCGCCGCCGGCGACCAGTTCGCGCAGCGGTCCCTGGTACACGATGTGGCCGCCGTTGGTGCCGGCACCGGGGCCCAGTTCGACGAAGTGCTCGGCCGCCTTCAGCACCGCGAGGTCGTGCTCGACCACCACCACGGTGTTGCCGCCGCGGACGAGGTCGTGCAGGGTCGCGATGAGGCGGTCGACGTCGCCGGCGTGCAGGCCGCAGGTGGGTTCGTCGAGCACGTACAGGGTGTCGACCAGGCGCGAGCCGAGGGCGTTGGCCAGGTGGATGCGCTGGGCCTCGCCGCCGCTGAGGGTGCGGGTGAGCCGGTCGAGGGTCAGGTAGCCGAGTCCCACGCGGTCCAGGAAGCGCAGGCGGTGCAGCACCTCGTCGCGCACCTCGCCGGCCATGGCCGCGGCGGCCTGCGAGAGCCGGATGCCCTCGGCCTTCTTCAGGGCGTCCTCGACCGAGAGCACGCCGAACTCGCCGAGGGTCATGCCCTGCAGGCGCACGGCGAGGGCCTCGCTGCGCAGGCGGCTGCCTCCGCACGCGCGGCACATGGCGTCGCCCATGAAGCGCCGCGTGAAGAAGCGGTGGTGCCCCTTCTTCATCTCCTTGCGCATCTTCTCGAGGTAGGGCATGACGCCGAGGTAGCTCTTGTCCTCCCCCTCGAGCACGAGCAGCTGCCGCGTGCGGCTCAGCTTGTGCCAGGGCACGTCGGTGGGGATCTTGTGGCGCGCGCAGAAGCGCAGCAGGCCGGTGAGCAGGCGCGAGAAGCTCTCGGTGCTCCACGGCTTGACGGCGCCCTCGCGGAGCGAAAGGTCGGGGTCGGGAATGACCTTGTCCTCGTCGAACTCGAGCTTGTTGCCGAAGCCGTTGCAGGCCGGACAGGCGCCCTCCGGGCTGTTGAACGAGAACAGGCGCGGGGTCGGCTCGGGGAAGACGCGGTTGCAGGCGTTGCAGCGCAGGTCGGCCGAGAACTCGTCGCGCCAGGCGAGGTCGCGATCGCGCAGCACCGTCAGCCCGCCGGACTGGCCCGAGGCCATCTCCACCGCCTCGATGAAGCGCGAGCGCACCTTGGCCCCCAGCTTGAGGCGGTCGACCACCACGTCGACGATGTCGCCCGGGTCGGGCAGGGGCCGGGCGGCGATGGCGTCGTCGTCGAGGCGCACGACCTCGCCGCGCAGCACCGCGCGCTGGAAACCCTGGGCCAGCAGCGGCTCCCACCAGCCGGTGGCCGCGGCGGCGCTGGAGATCTCCAGGGGCGTGCAGACCAGCACCAGGGTGCCGTCCGCGCGGGCCTTGCGCACGTCGCGCCAGATGGACTCCGGCGTGTCGCGCGTCACATCGACGTTGCAGTCGGGACAGACGACCTTGCCCGCCCGGGCCCACAGCACGCGCAGGTAGTCGTTGATCTCGGTGACGGTGCCCACGGTGCTGCGGCCGCTGGTGACGGCGTTGCGCTGCTCGATGGCGATGGCCGGGCTGATGCCGTCGATCCAGTCGACGTCGGGCTTGGGCAGACGGGCGAGGAACTGGCGCGCGTAGGTGGAGAGCGACTCGACGTAGCAGCGCTGTCCCTCGGCATAGAGCGTGTCGAAGACGAGGGACGACTTGCCCGAGCCCGAGAGGCCCGACACCGCCGTGAGCACGCCCCGGGGGAAGTCGACGTCGACGTTCTGCAGGTTGTGCTGGCGGGCGCCCTTGACGCGGATCCATTCGCTCAACTGAGGTCCGTCTTTCGGTTGCGGTCCCGGGGGCTCGTGCGGGGTGGCGGCCGGACAGGATAACACCGCCTCCGGCGCCGTGCCATTGTTGAATAATCGGCCGGATCGTGTAGCTTGTGCCCTTCGTCGACCGCTCCCGCCCCGGTTCCCCGCGAAAGGCGACCCATGTCCGGCCACTTCGAAGCCCTGCTGGCGACCATCCACACCCTGCGTGCGCCCGGCGGCTGCCCCTGGGACCGCAAGCAGACCCTGCACGACGCCGCGCGCTACCTCATGGACGAGGCCGGCGAGCTCGTCGAGGCCACCCTCGCCGGCGACACCGACCACGCCCGGGAGGAGCTGGGCGACCTGCTCTTCATGATCAGCTTCTGCACGGAGATCCTGGGCGAGACGACCGGCACGACCATGCACGACGTGGCGCGCGAGGGGAACGAGAAGCTCATCCGGCGCCACCCCCACGTCTTCGGCGACGCCGAGGCGCGCGACACGGGCCACAGCCAGGAGCTGTGGAACGCGATCAAGGCCGAGGAGAAACGGGCCAGGGGTCTCGACCCGGCGGCCGAGTCGGCCCTGAAGGACATGCCCGCGGCCACGGCGCCCCTGCACCAGGCGCACAACTACCAGAAGGACGCGGCGAAGGTCGGCTTCGACTGGCCCGACCTCGACGGCGTTTGGGCCAAGGTCGACGAGGAGATGGCCGAGGTGCGGGAGGCCGCCGCGCAGGGCGACCGTGCCCATCTCGAACACGAGGTCGGTGATCTGCTCTTCGCCGTGGTGAATCTGGCCCGCCGGCTGGAGATCCAGCCCGACATGGCCCTGCGCCGGGCCAACAACCGCTTCCGCGACCGCTTCCACCTGGTGGAAGCCGAATTCGCGGCCGCGGGGAGCGACCTCAAGGACGCCCCCCTGGACGATCTGGAGGCGGCCTGGCAGCGGGCCAAGCGGCGGCTGGCCGCCGGGGCCCCCGACGACCGAACCGATTGACCCGACCGGGATTTGACATCCCCCCGACCCGGATCTAGACTCCGGGCGACCGGAACGCATCCGGCGGCGCGCCGCGTCGGCGCCCGCCCTTCCCCGCGGCCCCTGCCGCAGCCCCGGAGGCACCTCCATGAGCGCAATCCAGATGATCCAGGCCCGCGAGATCCTCGACTCCCGCGGCAATCCCACGGTCGAGGTCGACGTCTTCCTGGAGGACGGCAGCGTCGGGCGGGCGGGCGTGCCGAGCGGCGCCTCGACGGGCGAGCACGAGGCCATCGAGCTGCGCGACGGGGACAAGGGACGCTACCTGGGCAAGGGCGTGCTCAACGCCGTGGGCAACGTGGGCGAGATCGAGGAGGAGCTCGCCGGCGTCGACGCCACCGACCAGCTCCTGGTCGACCGCATCATGCTCGAGCTGGACGACACCGAGAACAAGTCGCGCCTGGGCGCCAACGCCATCCTCGGCGTGTCGCTGGCGGTGGCCAAGGCGGCGGCCGAGTCGGTGGGCCTGCCCCTGTACCAGTACCTCGGCGGCGTGGCGGCCCGCACCCTGCCGGTGCCCATGATGAACGTGCTGAACGGCGGCCAGCACGCCGACAACAACGTCGACATCCAGGAGTTCATGATCATGCCGGTGGGCGCCCCCACCTTCAAGGAAGCCCTGCGCTACGGCGCCGAGACCTTCCACGCCCTGAAGAAGATCCTCGGCGAGAAGGGCCTGGCCACGTCGGTGGGCGACGAGGGCGGCTTCGCCCCCAACCTGGGCAGCAACCGCGAGGCCCTCGACTACCTGATGAAGGCCATCGAGGCCGCCGGCTACCGGCCCGGCGAGGACATCGTGCTCGCCATGGACGTGGCGTCGAGCGAGCTGTACAGGGACGGCAAGTACCACCTCGTGGCCGAGGGCGGCGAGGACTGGACCGCCGACCAGCTCATCGCCTTCTACAAGGACCTCATCGAGAACTACCCGATCATGTCCATCGAGGACGGCCTGGACGAGAACGACTGGGAGGGCTGGGGCCGGCTCACCGAGACGATCGGCCACCGGGTGCAGATCGTGGGCGACGACCTGCTCGTCACCAACCCCAACAAGCTGCGCGAGGCGATCCGGCTCGGCTGCGCCAACTCGATCCTCATCAAGCTGAACCAGATCGGCACCCTGAGCGAGACCCTCGAGACCATCGAGATGGCCAAGCGGGCCCGCTACACCAACGTCGTGAGCCACCGCTCGGGCGAGACCGCCGACACGACCATCGCCGACCTGGCCGTGGCCACCAACGCCGGCCAGATCAAGACCGGTTCGCTGTGCCGCTCGGACCGCATCGCCAAGTACAACCAGCTGCTCCGCATCGAGGAGGAGCTCGACGACCTGGCCGTGTATCCCGGGCTGGCGTGTTTCTCGAACCTGCGCTAGGATCGCGGCGGCGCCGGCCCCGGGTCGGCGCCGCCACCCCCTGCTGACGTCACCTGAAGCGAGGAAGGACCCGGCTTCGGATGAGCACCCACCCGACTCCCCTGCGCCCCACCGCCCGCGACGGCTTCGTGCGCGGCCGCCCCGCGAACGGCCTGCCGGCCGGCCGCCTGCTGCTCTACGCCGCCGCCCTCGGGCTCGTCGGCCTGGCCATCCTGGTCCAGTTCGGCGAGAACGGAATCTTCGCCTTCTGGGACCTGCAGGGCCGCCGCGCCGAACTGCAGGACGAGGTCGCCGGCCTCGAGGCCGCCAACGCCGACCGGCGCGAACAGCTGCAGCACCTGGCGGGCGATCCGGAGGTGCTCGAACGCATCGCCCGCGAGCGCCACAACATGCAGCGCCAGGACGAGGAAGTGCTGATGGTCCTGCCGGCACCGGCGGAGCCGGACTAGAGCGTGGCCAGTCCCCCGGTCCCCGTCCCGTGATCCGGTTGTCATCGTTTCAGTTGCCCGGGCGGGCGGGCGCCGGAATCTTCGCGCCGGTTCCTTGACAGCCCCCGGGGCGGTGCCTATATTCGCCCTCCCGTCGCGAGGCGGGCGCCGAAAATCTCGATACGGATGCGGGGTGGAGCAGTCTGGTAGCTCGTTGGGCTCATAACCCAAAGGTCACAGGTTCAAATCCTGTCCCCGCTACCACTTTGAAAGAATCCCTGATGCCTAGCGCATCGGGGATTCTTTTCGTTCGGAGCTCGCCGCAGCCGCCCACCCCATCGACCGTCAGATTCTCGACGAAGGCGCGGACGACGCGTTTGCGTTCTTCCGTGGTGCCTTGTTCGAAGAGCTTCCTCGCGTCCTCCAGGCCCGCCAGGATGGCGTCCACGAGGGCGTCCGGGGTCGGCCCCTTGGCCCGGACCCGCTCGAGTTGGCGGAGGCGGCCCTCGATCTCCTTCCGCTCGGCCAGGAGGCGGCCGAGACGGTCCTCCATGAGCTCGCGGTGTTCGGCCGCTGCTGTGGCCATCAGGTCGATCACCGAGTCGATCTTCGTCGTGAGTTCCTTCAAGCGGGCCTTGAGGCGACGGCGCTCGGGGGCCGGGTCGGGCCCGGGCGGGGCGAGCTGCCGTTCGATGAGCGCGCGCAGCGTGTCCCTCCCCCGCGCGCCCAGCAGGGCGTCGATCCTCTGCGCCACGAAATCCAGCACGAAGTCGTCGAGCTTGTGCTGCAGGAATTGGATCGGCTGGCAGACCGTCTTGCCCTTGGTGATGGCCGCGCCGCAGACGTAGTACGCCGTGCCGATGCGGGTGCCGTCCTTGCGCCACTTGTTGCGCCAGGTGGTGCGGCCGTGCATGGAGCCGCCGCAGGCCCCGCAGCTGACCAGACCGGACAGCAGGTAGGACGAGGTCTTGGCCTTGCCGGTCAAGAAGCCGGTCGCCTTGCGGTGGTTGCCGCGCGTCTCCTGGATGCGCTGGGCGTGGTCGAAGGTGTCCCGATCGACGAGGGCCTCGTGGGCGTTCTCGAAGACGAGCCAGTCCTCAGGGTCGTTCCACTTCGTGCGGCGCTTGCCGCAGCCATCGCGCTCGACTTCTCTTCTGTCCGAGATGCGGTGGAATTTGCCCATGCGCCGGCGGTTCCAGGTCACCCGACCGATGTAGGCGGGGTTCATGATGATCACCCGGATGGACGACATGGCCCAGCCCTTGGCCTTGGGCGAGACGACGCCCTCGCGGTTCAGGCGGTCGGCGATGGACTTGAAACCGAGGCCCGCGCCGCCGGTGTACCAGCCGAAGATGCGGCGGATCACGTCGACCCGGTCGGGGGTGCTGGGCAACAGGCGCACGTGCTCGCGGTCGGAGCCCTTGACCTTCTGGCCGCGGCTGACGGTGCGGACGGGGTTGCCCGCGGGATCGAGGATCAGCTTCTGGCCGTCGTCGGTGTTGCGGACGATCTGGAACAGCGCGCCGTTCTGGTCGAAGTAGCCGAGGTCGTAGCCGTAGGGCGCCATGCCGCCGGGCCACCAGCCCTGGTCGGCCAGGGAGACGAGCCCGCGGATGACGGCCTTCGAAAGCGTGGCCGATTCGTCGCGGGCGGCCTCCTGCTTGAAGAAGCGCAGGTACCTGTCGGCGGCCGTGCCGGTGAAGCCCTCGGACGTGTAGATGATCTCGATCCCGGCCTGCGTGAAGAGGTAGCGATAGTAGCCCACCTCGTCGCCGGACATGCGGCCGAAGCGCTTGACGTCCCAGACCAGGATGCAACACCACCGGCAGCCGTCCGAGCGGGCCGCGTCCAGCATGGACAGGAAGCCGTGCCGGTTCTCGCCCGAGGTGCCGGAGACGCCGTCGTCGACGAACTCGGCCACCACCTCGAAGCCGTGCTCGGCAGCGTAGCGGAGGATCTCCTTGCGCTGGTCGCCGAGGGATTTCTCCTGGCGGTCGGTGGAGCGGCGCAGGTAGATGGCCGCGGGGACACGGTTGTCGGGTCGTGGGTTCATAGTGGTATTCAGCCAGTCTCGCCCGTGGACATCAAGTCAATTGCTGCCTTCGCAAGCTCTATCTATGTCGCAATTTACGGAATCGTCCATGGCGCGGCAATCCTCTCGGTGCGCCCGGATGGCCCAGGTGACGAGCAGGCCGAGGGCCTCGTCCAGGGCGGCCGGGTCGGCCAGTTCCGTGCCCTCGACCACGGTGAGGCGGGGCTCGGTGACGCGCGTCGTCGCGGGGCGGCTGGGCCTCGCGCCGGGGTCGTCTTTGCCGCGCCCGGCTTTCACGATTCCGAGGGCCCTTCGGCGGGCCCGAGCAGCCGCTGGACCTGGCCGATGACCGCCGCCTCGAACTGGGCCGCGGTCTCGCGGTCGATGGGGTGGTGCAGCGGATGCGGGCGGCCCGAGGCGGCCAGCTTCCTGGGAAAAGTCAGGAACAGGTGGCCTGCCTGGTCCCGGCGGATGGCGATGTCGTTGAGCAGCACCCCACCGTAGACGCAGGAAGCGAAGGCGACCAGGCCGCTTGTGCTGTCGGGAGCCAAGCGGATCCGGACTGCGGTGATGGTGTGCGGTCCGGGCGATAGGTCTCGGTTCTCAGACATTTTCGTGGTCCTCCAGGCTGACGTCAGAAATGGGCGCATCGGCCCCGAATCCATTCACAGAATTCACAGAATTCAGCGCCGGGGTTCCGGGCACCGATTTCTGTGAATTCTGTGCATTCTGTGCATTCTGTGTATGGAGTTTGGGGTTCACGTCGAAGGTCGGGCTGGGTGGCCGCCCCGGGCCGGAGCGCGGCGGATCCGGCCGGCGGCGAATCGCATCGAGATCGGCGAGCAGTTCCAGGGGCGGAACCATCTCGGCGGGCGTTCTGAACCCGGCCCGCAACAGCTGGTAGGCGTCGCGCTGGGTGAAGCTCGTCACGCCGTTGCGGAGGATCCAGGCCAGGACGTACCTCGCCAGCTCGGCGACCGGGTCGGCCCCCATCTTGTCGAAGGCGATCTGGGCGTGGGTGACGAGGTATT
The DNA here is from genome assembly GCA_020440705.1 of bacterium. NCBI lineage: Bacteria > bacterium. The sequence goes on from JAGRNP010000098.1 coordinate 13,867, forward strand.
CGGTGATGCGCAGGGCCCGGCGCATGGGGTCCGGGCCGACCCCCAGAGGAGCGCTGGCGTCGGACTCCAGGGCGTGGTCGGCCAGTTGCAGCAGGCCTGCGATGCGAACGGTCTCGCCCGCGAGCTTGTTCGCCCAGTCGGCGACGTCCTCGTACTCGCCGCCGAGACCCAGCTTGCCCTCGTTCTTGGCCTTGAGCCCCACCACCAGCGCGTGGGCTGCCGCGCTGAATTCCATGGGCTGAGGTTTGATCTCCCCCGTCTCGTCGCGCCGGGTGGGCCGCCGCAGGAGCGAGGTGATCGCGTCCTCGTAGGCCTGACTGACCTCCAGTGGGACGGGCGGCGGGTCGGGGTCGCGGCGGCCGACGAGGCTCTCGGGCATCGCCCACAGGAAGCGGGCCAGCAGGCCCCGGCCGCGGAAGCCCTTCTTGTCGCGCAACGAGGCGATGACGTCGGGCTGGACCGCCAGGCCGATGGTGATGGCGGGTTCGTGGATGGTCCCGCCCTCGCGTCCGATGCGGTCGGTGGTGATGTTGCCGCCGTTGTGGCCCTTGAGGTAGACGTCGATGTTCGGGACGCCGTTGGAGTAGCGGCCGCCCATGAGTTCGAAGGGGCCGCCCTCGTCGGACATCAGCGCGATGCGGCCGCCCTGCTGGCGCAGCACCGCCTCGAGGGACTCGGAGGTCACGTCGTCCAGCACCAGCCTCAGGTGCACCGGGACCTCGATGGCGGCGTGCTCGAGGACGGCCTCCTCGACCAGGGCCAGGGACTTGGCGTACTCCTCGGGAGCGGTGGCCTTGGCCGCGCGGGTCTTGAGGTGGTCAGCCCGCTTGGCGGCCACGTCGGCGCGGGCGATGGCGGCGCGGATCTCGGGGTCGGTGCGCCTGCGCTCCTCGGTCACGAAATTCGACACCGGCCGGATGGCGGCGGCGAAGGCCGGGCTCTTGGACTCGCCGGGCTTCAGGGCGACCGCGACGTAGAGGTTCAGGGGCTCATCCCAGCCCTGGATCACGTGGGCCTTGTATCGCTTGGCGGCGCAGAGGGCC
>JAGRNP010000099.1 GCA_020440705.1 bacterium
CGCCTCGGCCGACACCGACGCCTCGCCCCCCAGACCCGCCATGACGGGCGCGGCGGCCAATTCGGCGCGGAAGGGCCGGCCGTCGCGGTACACCCCTTCGAGGCGACCGTCCAGGACGAGGCGGCTCAGGGACTCGTCCCGCGGGAACACGAACTCCAGCCGGCCGACGGCCCCGTGGGCGGTGGCGGCGGCGAGCTCGCGCCATGGCCCGGCCGGCGTGGCGGCGCGGGCGGTCGCATCCCAGACGAGCGTGCGGCCCGGGCCGTCGTTCGGCTCCCAGCGGATCTCGCTCACCGGACCGAGCGGCCGGCCCCCGATGCGGAAGAGGTCGGGATCGACGGCGCCCGAACGATCGGCCGCGACGGACATGGTCAGGTGGAGCCGGCCGTGGTCGTCGCGGCGCCAGGTGGCGGCGGCGGACTCGGCCAGGCGGCAGCGCGCGCACAGGGGCGGCGCGATCCAGGCCGCCCGCTCGCCGGTGACCCGGTCGACCACGCCCCGGCGCACGCGCACGGCCTCGTTCAGCATGCGGCTCAACTGCATCCGCGTGGGGGCAATCGCGATCGCCACCGGCAACGCCTTGTCCTGCAATCGGATATCAAGCCTTGCATCCTCCAGCACCACCCGCGGCACCGGGCCCGGATCGAGCACGATCACGCCGATCCAGGGCGCGTCGGCGGCATCGGGCCGGCCCACGAAGGCCGTGGCGCGCGCGGTCTCGGGGCGGCCGGTCAGGTCGTGCCGCTCGGCGACGAGGGTCTGCTCGCTCCAGGCGCCGCGGCCCAGATCGATGCCATAGGCGCCGGTGGGCGCCTCGGCCATCAGGAAGAGCAGCGACCCGAGGTGTGCGGCGTTCCAGTGCACGTAGGTGAAGTGCACCGCCGGGTCGGGGCTTACCACGGCCATGGCGTCGCCCATGGCGGCGAAGTCCTCGTCGATCAGGCCGTCGCCGTCGTTGTCCCGTCCGTCGAGCCGGTCCTCGTCGACGCGGCCGTCCTGGTCGTCGTCACGCCGGACCGAGAAGCCGCGCTGACCGCCCGGCGCTCCCTCGGCGGTGACCGCGGTGAACGGGACGGCGGCGCGGTGGCGCTGGCGCAGTCCGGTGGTGATGTCGCGGGGAATCGCCTCGAGCAGGGGCGTCGCGCCCGACCCCACCCACAGCCCGCCGTCGGCGCGCACCTGGGCCGCGTAGCCGGCGCCCAGGTCGAAGGTGTGCACGGGGGGCGCCGCCAGGGCCGCCGCAACCGCGAGCTGCGCCACGACGACGACGAGGGCGGACACGCCGAGGCGTCCGACCCCGGCCCGGCGGCCGTCGCGACGGCGCAGGGTGCGGGGACGAGCGGTGCGGCGGAACAGGGATCGGCACGCGTTCGTGATCATGGCGTGATACTAGGGTGAGCGGGGAAGGGGATTCAACCGGGAATCGGCCGCCGCCCGGAGGAGCCCGCAGGGCGCCCGGAGGGCGTCTTTCCGGCTCCCACCCCCGCGGCGCGCCCCGGGCCGCGGCGGCCCGGGGGGTTGGCGGGTTCCGGTCGGTTACGCATCCGAAGCGGGCTCCGCGCTCTCGTCCGGGGCGAGATCCGGGGAGTCGTCGTCCTCGTCGGCACCGCCGTTGCCGAGCTCGTCCTGCGAGATCTTGGCGATGGACCCCACGAGGTCGTCGCCCTTCAGGTTGATGATCCGCACACCCTGGGTGTTGCGGCCCTGCTCGCTGATGTCGTCGATGGCCAGGCGGATCATGATGCCGCCCCGCGTGATGACCATGAGCTCCTCGCCCGGCGTCACGTCGCGGATGGCCATCAGCGGCCCGTTGCGCTTGCTGCACTTGATCGTGATCAGGCCCTTGCCGCCGCGCCGCTGGATGCGGTAGTCGTCCAGGGGCGTGCGCTTGCCGTAGCCGTTCTCGGTGATGGCGAGCAGCGCGCCGGGCTGCTCCTCGTCGGATCCGATGACGACCATGCCCACCACGCTCTGGCCCGGGGCCAGGTTGATGCCCCGCACCCCGCGCGCGGTGCGACCCATGCTGCGCGAGTCGTTCTCGTCGAAGCGGATCGCCATGCCGTCGCTGGTCGCCATGAGGATGTGGCTGCTGCCGTCGGTGACGCGCACCGAGACCAGGTGTTCGCCCTCGATGAGGTTGATGGCCCGGATGCCGGCCTGCCGCACGTTCGAGAAGTCGGTCAGCGGCGTGCGCTTGACGACGCCCAGGTTGGTGGCGAAGGCCAGGTAGTTGTCCTCGGCGAACTCGCGCACCGGCACCACGGCGTGGATCTTGTCGCCGGGCTGGATCTGGATCAGGTTCACCAGCGGCGTGCCCTTGGCCGTGCGCCCGCCCTTGGGGATGCGGTGCACCTTCAGCCAGTAGAGCTGCCCCTTTTCGGTGAGCACCAGCAGGTACTGGTGCGTCGAGGCGATGAACATGTTGTCGACGAAGTCGTCGTCCTTGGTGCCCATGGCCGCGATGCCCTTGCCGCCGCGGCCCTGCTGCTTGTAGGTGTCGACGGGAATCCGCTTGGCGTAGCCCTGGTTGCTGATGGTCACGACCATGGGCTCGTCGGCGATGAGGTCCTCGATGTCGATCTCGCCCTCGTCCTCGACGATCTGCGTGCGGCGCTCGTCGGCGTACGCCGCGCGCACCTCGGCGATCTCGTCGCGGATGATCTGCAGCACGAGGTTGCGGTCGGCCAGGATCGCCTTCAGTTCGGCGATGCGCACGACCAGGGCCTGGTACTCGTCCTCGATCTTCTGGCGCTCCAGGCCGGTCAGCCGGGCCAGGCGCAGGTCGAGAATGGCCTGGGCCTGGATCTCGCTCAGGCCGAAGCGGGCCATGAGCGCGGCGCGGGCCACGTCGACCGACTCGCTCGTCTTGATGATCTCCACTATTTCATCGATGTTGTCCAGGGCGATGCGGTAGCCCTCGAGGATGTGGGCGCGCTCCTCGGCCTTCCGCAGCTCGTAGCGCGTCCGCCGCACCACGACCTCTTCGCGGAAGTTCAGGAACTCCTGCATCGTCTCCTTCAGGCTCATGACCTTCGGCTGGTTGTTCACCAGCGCCAGGTTGATGACGCCGAAGGTGGTCTGCATCAGGGTGTGGGTGTAGAGCTTGTTGAGCACCACCTGGGGGAACGCATCCTTCTTCAGGACGATGACGATGCGCATGCCCTCGCGGTCGGACTCGTCGCGCAGGTCGCTGATGCCCTCGATGGTGCCCCCGCGCACCAGGCTCGCGATCTTCTCGATCAGCGAGGCCTTGTTCACCTGGTAGGGGATCTCGGTGACGATGATCTTGGCGCGGCCGTTCTCCTCGATCTCGGTCTCGGTCTTGGCGCGCACCACCACGCGGCCGCGGCCGGTGGTCACGTAGTCGAAGATGCCCTTGCGCCCGTGGATGGTGGCGCCGGTCGGGAAGTCGGGACCCTCGACGTACTCGAGCATCTCGTGGGGCTCGAGGCCCGGGTTGTCGAGCAGGGCCACCAGGCCGTCGCACACCTCGCCCATGTTGTGGGGCGGGATCTTCGTGGCCATGCCCACCGCGATGCCGTCGGCGCCGTTGATCAGCAGGTTGGGCACCCTGGCCGGCATCACCGACGGCATCATGCGCGAGCCGTCGTAGTTGGGCACGAAGTCGACGGTCTCCTTGTCCAGGTCGGACATGAGCTCCATGGCGACCTTCGTCATGCGCGCCTCGGTGTACCGTTCGGCCGCGGCGTTGTCGCCGTCGACCGAGCCGAAGTTGCCCTGGCCGTCGACCAGCGGGTAGCGCAGCGAGAAGTCCTGGGCCATGCGCACCAGGGTGTCGTACACCGACGCGGTGCCGTGCGGGTGGTAGTTGCCCGTGGTGTCGCCGGTGATCTTGGCCGACTTGCGGTAGGGGCGGCCGGGCGCCAGGTTCAGGTCGTTCATGGCCGTCAGCACGCGCCGGTGCACGGGCTTCAGGCCGTCGCGCACGTCGGGCAGGGCGCGGCTGATGATGACGCTCATCGAGTACTCGATGTAGCTCGTGCGCATCTTCTCGACGATGCCCGCCTCGACGATGGTCTCGCCGCTCGAGCCCAGGTCGGGCACGATGGGCGTGTCGTCTTCCGGCGTCCCGTTCTCGTCGTTGATCTTGTTGTCGTCCGACATTCCTCAGCCTCTTCCGATTCCTGGCGATCCGTTGCGATTCCCGGGGCGGGGCGCGCCCGTCCGTGGCGCGGCGATCTTCCGCGGCCCGTCCGCTCGAAGCCCGGGCCAGTTGGATGTCCGGATCCGCTAGATGTCCAGATCCTCGAGCTTGATGTTCCCCGCGTTCTCCTCGATGAAGCGCCGCCGCGGCTCGACCTCATCCCCCATCAGCGTGGTGAAGATGTGGTCGGCCTCGGCCGCGTCGTCGATGGTGACGCGGGTCATGGTGCGTGAATCCGGGTTCATGGTCGTTTCCCAGAGCTGGTCGGGGTTCATTTCACCGAGACCCTTGTAGCGCTGGATGTACACGCCCTTCTCGCCCACCTGCTGCACGATGCGGTCGCGGTCGACCTCGCTGTAGGCGTAGATCTCGGTCTTGCCCTTCTTGACCCGGTACAGCGGCGGTTCGGCGATGTACATGTGGCCGCGCTCGATCACCTCGCGGAAGTGCCGGTAGAAGAGCGTCAGGATGAGCGTGCGGATGTGGCTGCCGTCGACGTCGGCGTCGGTCATGATGATGACCTTGTGGTAGCGCAGTTTCTCGATGTCGAAGATGCCGGTGCCCACGCCCGTGCCCAGGGCCGTGATGATGGTCTTGATCTCGTCGTTGCCGAGCATCTTGTCCAGGCGGGCCTTCTCCACGTTCAGGATCTTGCCCTTCAGCGGCAGGATCGCCTGGAAGCGCCGCTCGCGCCCCTGCTTGGCCGAACCGCCGGCCGAGTCGCCCTCGACCAGGTAGATCTCGCATTCGGCGGGCACCCGGCTCGAGCAGTCGGCCAGCTTGCCCGGCAGCGAGGCCGAGTCGAGGGCCGACTTGCGCCGCGTCAGGTCGCGGGCCTTGCGCGCCGCCTCGCGCCCCTGGGCCGCCGCGATGCACTTGCCGATGATCCCCTTCGCTTCCCGGGGATGCTCGTTCAGGTACTCGGCGAGGTAGGTGTTCACCAGGGCCTCGACCTGGCCCTTGACCTCGGTGTTGCCGAGCTTGGTCTTGGTCTGGCCCTCGAACTGCGGATCGGGGATCTTCACGGCGATGATCGCCGTCAGGCCCTCGCGCACGTCGTCGCCCGTCAGGCCCTTCATGTCCTTCTTGAACAGGCCCGAGGTGTTGCCGTAGGCGTTCAGGGTGCGCGTCAGGCCGGCGCGGAAGCCGCTCAGGTGGCTGCCGCCCTCGTGGGTGTTGATGTTGTTGGCGAAGGTGAACAGCGACTCGCTGTAGCCGTCGTTGTAGTCCATGGCCACCTCGACCTGGATGCCGTCCTTCTCCCCCTCGAAGAAGATGGGCTCCGGGCAGATGACCGAGCGTCCCTCGTTCAGCCAGCGCACGTACTCGACGATGCCGCCTTCGTAGTGGAAGGTCTCGGTGCGGGGCTTCTCGGGGCGGTCGTCGGTGATGCTGATGTTCACGCCGCGGTTCAGGAAGGCGAGCTCGCGCAGGCGGCTGCGCAGGGTCTCGTAGTTGTAGACCAGCTCGGGGAAGATCTGGTGGTCGGGCTTGAAGGTGATGATGGTGCCCGTCTCGTCGGGCGGGCACTCGCCCATGACCTTCAGCTCGCCCTGGCGCTGGCCGCGGGCGAACTCCATGTAGTAGACCTTGCCGTCGCGGCGCACCTCGGCCGTGAGCCACTCGCTGAGGGCGTTCACGCAGCTGACGCCGACGCCGTGCAGGCCGCCGGACACCTTGTAGGTGTCGTTGTCGAACTTGCCGCCGGCGTGCAGACTGGTGAGCACGACCTCGAGCGCGGTCTTGCCCTCCTCCTTGTGCATGTCGACGGGGATGCCGCGGCCGTTGTCGATCACCTTGATGGTGTCGCCGTTGCCGATGATCACCTGCACCCGGTCGCAGTAGCCGGCCATGGCCTCGTCGATGGAGTTGTCGACGACCTCGTACACCAGGTGGTGCAGGCCGCGCAGGCTCGTGTCGCCGATGTACATGGCGGGCCGCTTGCGCACCGCCTCGAGGCCCTTGAGCACCTGGATCCCCTGGGCCGTGTACTCCTTCGCCCCGGGATTGCCGCTGGTCTTCCTGTCTTCGCTCATGCATCCACCCGTCTGGTGTGTGGTCCGGTGTTCCGTTCCGGACGTCTCCTGATGACTCCGGGAACCCGCCGTCCGGCCTCGCGCCTCAGCGGCCCTTGCGTTCCGGCGTCCGGCGCCCGAACTGCGGGGCGTCGCGCCACCGGATCCCGGTGACCGTGCCCGCGCCGCACAGGGCGTTGAACTTCTCGATGATGATGGGCACGAGCAGGGAGACCTCCTGCCGCCATGCCCCGTGGTCGGCCTCGAGCACGAGCACCCCGTCGGCCAGGTCGACCGCCCGCGAGTGCGCCGCGATCTCGCCGCCCACGATGTCGCGCCATTTGAGCAGCACCTGCCGCTCGGCCATGCGCTCGGACAGACCGCACTGGCGCAGCGCACCCTCGAGGATGCGGGACACCGGTTCTGGTCCCTTTCGGTCCTGCGGCATGGGATCTGGTCCTGGTTCCGAACGGGTTCGTTCCGGGCCGGGATTCGCGCCGGGCCCGGGGACGGGCCCCGCCGTGTCATTCCTCCGTGAAACCGCCCGCGGCCACCCGCCAGGCACGCATGCCCTCGGGTCGCCAGTCGGCGATGTCGTCACGACGCGCCGTCGCGATGAAGACCTGGTGCAGGTGCGAGGCCATCTCCTGCAGCCTCCGCGTGCGCTCCCGATCCAGTTCGCTGAAGATGTCGTCGAAGAACAGTACGGGTCTCACCTGGCGCTTCCGGTACAGCGCGTCGCTGCGGGCCAGGATCAGGGCGATGGCGGCCGAACGCGTCTCTCCCTGGGAGCCGTAGACGCGCAGATCGACCCCGTCGAGGACCACCTTGAAGTCGTCCAGCTGGGGTCCGATCAGCGGCCTTCCCCGCCGGATTTCGGAGTCCATAATATAGTCGAATTCCTGCCGGATTTCCCGTTCCAAATCATCTTTCGCGACGTCGGCGGCGCCGGCTTCCGTGAAAACCCGCGCCACGGACGCCAGTTTCGGCAGATAGAAAAACTCGAGATGCAAGTCGTTGTCCAGCAGCTTGTTGTGGGCTTCGCCAGCAAACGGTGTCACCAGCGCCGTGTAGTCGCGCCGACCGAGACAGACGACCGCCGCGTGGCCCGCGAGCTCGCGATTCCAGGCGACCAGTTCCCGGCGGGTTTCGGAGTAGTCGACGAAGCCGCGGCGCAGGTCGCGGAGCAGTCCCGTCTTCTGCTTCAGGGCACGCTGGAAGGCCGTCAGATGGGTCAGGTAGACCGGGTCGATCTCGGACCAGCCCTGGTCCGCGAACTGCCTGCGGCCGTCCGGTCCGCCCCGCACGAGGCGGATGCTGTCGGGGTTGAAGAAGACGGTCGCGAGACGGCCCACCAGGTCGGCGCGGCGCTTGAGGGGTTCGCCGTCGATGCGCAGCCGACGCCCCCCGTCGCGGCCGAGGCCGTACTCGCAGCGCACGACCGCGCCGCTGTCCTCCTCCACCTCGAGGGCCACGTGCAGGTGTTCGCTGTCGAAGCGGATGAGTTCCTCGCTGCGGGCGCCGCGGTGGCTGCGGCCGAGGGCGAACCAGTTGAGGGCCTCGAGGAGGTTGGTCTTCCCTTCACCGTTTCGCCCCAGGACGAGGTTGACCCGGGGCGAAAAGGTGAAGTCGTCTGTCTGCAGGTTGCGGAAGCCGTCGACCGATGCCGAGACGATGCGCAAGCCGGTGGTCCTAGTCCCCGGCGAGGCGCAGCGGCATCAGCAGGCACAGCACGCCGGTCTCGGCGCCGTCCTCGTCGACGGGCTTGATCAGCGCCGCGCTCTGGGCATCGCGCAGGGAGAGGATCACCTGGTCGGACTTGATGTTCTTCAGGATGTCCTGCAGGTAGTTGTAGTTGAACCCGATCTCCATGGCGGCGCCGTCGTAGCTGACGTCGATCTCGTCCTCGGACTGGCTGCCCTCGGTGCCGCGGGCGGCCAGTTCCATGCGGCCCGACTCGATGCCCAGCCGGATCTGGCTCGTGATGCGGTCGGCGGTGATCGACACCCGGCGGATGGCCTGGACGAAGTCGGCCTTGTCGACCGTCACGTCCTTGTCGTTGTCCCGCGGGATGACGGCGTTGTAGTCGGGGAACGGTCCCTCGAGCAGGCGGGTGTGCAGCACCGTGGCGCCGGCCCGGAAGCTGAGCTGGTTCTCGCCCATGAAGACGGTGACGTTGCCCGAAGCGTCGTCCTCGTCGGCCATGGCGGCCGCGATGCGGGGCAGGTGCCGCAGGCCGGCGGTGTCGACGATCATGTTGCGGTCGCCCGGGACGGTCCAGTCGAGTTGGCGCGCGCTGCGGGCCAGGCGGTGGGCGTCGGTGGCCACCAGCGTGAGCGACTCGGGCCGCACTTCCCAGAGGATGCCCATGAGCGCCGGCCGCGTCTCGTCGCGCGAGACCGAGTACGAGGTCTCGTTGATCATGTCGATCAGCAGGCTGGCCTCCACGTCGAGCCCGTCCTTCTCGGCGAGAGCCTTCAGCTTCGGGTACTCCTCGACGTTCATGGTGTTCTCGGTGAGCCGCGACTTGCCGCTGACCAGCGTGATCTGGTCGCCCTTCTGGGCGATCTTCACCGTGCCCGAGCGCAGGCTGCGCACGAAGGGCACGAACTTGACGGCGGGGATGGCCACCTTGCCCGCGTCCTTGACTTCGACCTTGCCGGTGCTGGTGGTGATCGAGATGTCGAGGTTCGTGGCCGACAGCGTCAGGCGCCCGTTGCCGACTTCCATCAGCACGCAGGTCAGGATGGGCAGGGTGGTCTTGGCGGGCACCACGTTGGCGACGACGTCGAGGGCCTTCTGCAGATCCTCTTGCTGGATTTCGAACTTCACGCTGGATCCTCCGCGGAACGGTCAGGAGATGGGCCACGTCGACAGGATCGCCATGATAGGAGATCAAACCTCCGCAATCAAGTCCGGCCTGCCTTCTCCCGGCTCTTCTCTTCTTCCATTCATTGATAGATAAGGATGTGGTCGTAGAAGGGGGTGTGGACAACGGGGACAACTCCCCGGAAGTCCCGCCGTCACGGGCCAAACCCCAGCTGCGACTTCCTTCCCGTTTGGGAAAACCCCGGGACAAGTCCACCGGGTTATCCCGCTTTTCCCCAGGCCGTCCGGGTTGTCCCGAGGACGGCCGATCCATCCGGAACTTGTGCCCCGGTTTGTCCCTGCATTGTCCCCGGATATTCCGGGCCGGAAACCGCCGTCGCGGCGGCCGGATCCGACGGGTCGACGGCGACGCCGGCCCGGCGGAGCCGACAGCGGCGGACAGCAGTCGTGGCGGACGGGGCGACGTCCGGTCGGGAGACGGTGCGGGTGGCGCGCGACGTCAGCTCGGGAGGTTTTGACGACCCCGGATGCGGTCCTGGATGTCCAGCACCGCGCCGCGGAAGCGCGCGTCGGTCTTCATGAGGCCGGCGATCTTCTGGCAGGCGTGGCTCACGGTGGAGTGGTCCTTGTTGCCGAAGGCGCGGCCGATCTGGTTGAGGGAGGCGCCCGTCATCTCTCGTGACAGGTACATCGCGATCTGACGGGCCCGGGCCAGGTCCTGGGTGCGTCGCTTGGACTTGAGTTGATCGACGGTCACGTCGTGCACCTCGCAGACGATGCGCATGACGTCGGCGATCTTCACAGGTCCGGAAGAGTTCCCCTGGAAAAAGGAGGAGAGAACCTCGGAGGCCATTTCCAGGGTGATCTCGTTACCCGTCAGGCTCGCGAATGCCAGGAGGCGGATGAGCGCCCCCTCAAGTCGGCGGATGTTGTCGGTGATGTTCTCGGCGATGAAGGTGATCACGTCGTCGGCGATCATGATCTGGTTCGCCTCGACCTTGCGCTTCAGGATGGCCATGCGGGTTTCCAGGTTGGGCGGCTGGATGTCCGTGATCAGGCCCCACTCGAAGCGGGAGCGCAGGCGCTCCTCCAGGGTGGTGATCTCCTTCGGCGAGCGGTCACTCGTCAACACGATCTGTTTCTTGAGGTCGTACAGGGCATTGAACGTGTGGAAGAACTCCTCCTGGGTCGACTCCTTGCCCGTCAGGAAGGCGACGTCGTCGACCAGGAGCACGTCCATGCTGCGGTACTTGGCCTTGAACTCGGGGGTGCGCCGGTCGCGGATCGAGGCGACCAGGTCGTTCATGAAGTTCTCGGCCGTGATGTAGCAGATGCGCGCACCGGGATTGCTCCGGGCGATGGCGTTGCCGACCGCATGCATGAGGTGGGTCTTGCCCAGCCCCACGCCCCCGTGGATGAAGAGGGGGTTGAAGTGCCCGCCGGGATTGTTGGCCACGGCGGTGGCGGCGGCGAAGGCCAGATCGGTGCCGGAACCCACCACGAAATTGTCGAAGGTGTACTCCGGATTGATGTTCGTCACGGTGGCCTGGCGGCGGGGCAGCGGTTCGGTGGCGGCGGCCGGCGCCGAGCGCCCCGTCCCGTCGAGGCGGGCGGCCGTCCGGGGTGCGCTGTCCTCGTCTTCGTCACCGGCCGCGGGCACGGGCAGCGGCGCCAGGGCTTCGCCCCCTTCGGGCACCTTCAGGCGGCATTCGGTCTCTGCGCCGAAATAGACGGTGACGGCCTCGTTCAACGCCTCGAGATGATGCTCGCTGAACCAGTCCATGAAGAACCGGTCGGGGCAATGGACCTCGAGGGCCGAGTTTTCGGAATTCTGGGGCTTGAGGGGGCTGAACCAGGTGTTGAACGTCTGCTGGGCGACCTTCTGGCGCACAACGTCCAGGATCTCGGGCCAATATGTATCGAGATTGGTCATGGAACTCCCGGGACCCCTGTGGACGCGTGCCTTCGAACCGCGGCCGGACCGGCGGACAACCTCATCGCTGCGGAGAGGTTTTCCCCCTGATTCGCTTTCCGAACCAACCTGGGACGGCATCCAGGCTCAACGAGGGGACGAACCCCAACAACAGCCCGGGATTATCCCAGAACTTGTCCCCCGAAGCGGGAAACCAATAATGTATTGACGTTAATGCAGTTGTGAGAAAAACCGCGATGAGAAATGAAAGTTATCCACAACCGTCAGGCTATGTGGATAACTTCGATGTCTGGATCTGAAGTTATTCTCACCTGGGGCGAAACTAGCATGGCCATCTGGGGCCAGCAAGGGATTTCTTTCAGAAATTTCATCAGATGATCTAAGTTGCTCGAAATTGGGAAAGTAGAGAATTTGAGGGGGTTGGACGGGTTCGCCCGCCGGCGGGGTCGCGATTTTTCGGGTTCGGTCGGGGCGTGATCGACCATGTTGATAACCTCCCGTTTTTCTTGACACTGCAGAGCCGCTTCATTAACCTTGGGCGGTTCAAAGGCCAACCTGTGTTGTAAGGAGCGAGATCCGTGAAACGGACATTTCAACCGAGCAATCTCAAGCGTGCCCGTCGCCACGGCTTCCGCAAGCGGATGTCGACCAAGGCCGGCCGTCTTGTGCTGAAGCGCCGTCGCGCGAAGGGCCGCAAGCGCCTGTCCGCCTAAGGGCCGGCACGTCCCGCCCCGCGACGCCATTCGGACCGCCGTACCCGATCGATCAGGCTAAGTGTTTCCATGATGGATTCGGTGAGCAATGACCAGCGCAAGGTCCGCTGGCGGTCCCTGGTCAGAAAGAGCGAATTCCAGCAGATCTATCGACAAGGCGTCAAGAAAGTCGGACGCCTCGTCGTCGTGTATCTGATGGAGCCTGAGCTGCGATCCGACCCCTCGCCCTCGCCGACAGCGGCACCCCCGCCGGATCTGGCCCGCGCCGTCGTGGCCAGCCGCAAGGTGGGCAACGCCGTGGCCCGCAACCGCGCCAAGAGGCTGCTGCGGGAAGCCCATCGCACGGGCCTGTTGGGCGAGCCGGGCCGCGCCAGGCAGATTCGCGACAGGTTCCTGCGGGAACCGGACGGGCCGACGGCGCCGGGCGCCGCCCCCGTCGATGCGCCGGACGCCCCCACGGGGGAGGGTCGGCACGCGAACAACTACAAAGGCCTCTGGGTACTGCTCATCGCGCGCCAGGCGATCCTGGACGCGAACTCCCGCCAGGTGCGGGAGGAACTCGATGACCTGCTGAGCCGACCGCTCGCCGGCAGACCCGGGGAAGCCTGATCAACCGGTGCTGATCGTCCATACCTGTTCTTCCTCTCTCGGGACGGGGCACCACGGGACCTGTATGTGGCGTTTGCCATATTTCCTGATTCAAGTCTACCGGCGGGTGGTCTCACCCCTGCTGCCGAACACCTGTCGGTTCCATCCGAGCTGCTCCGCCTACGGCGCCGAGGCCTACCGGGTCCACGGTTTCCTGCGCGGCACCTGGCTGACGATCCGGCGCATCGCCCGCTGCCATCCCTGGCACCCGGGCGGATTCGATCCCGTTCCCGGCCACACCTGCGAACATGACCACCGTGGTCATGGCGACGGGCCGGGCGCCACGCCGCGCATCGCCACCCCCGGCGGCGTCCTGACTCCCTCGACCAACGGAGATTCGTTCCATGGATAGGCGGACCATCCTGGCCTTCGTGCTCATCTTCCTCGTCTTCACCACCTACAGCTTCGTGATGAAGAAATTCTATCCCCCCGAGACCCCGTCGACCGCGGCCGATTCCCTGGCCGTGGCGACCGCCGACCCGGCGACCGTGACTCCGCCCCGCGCGGACGGAGTCACGCCGGCCGAGTTCATGGCCGGGGCGACCGCGGATTCGTTGCCGGTGCCCGCGACCGCGGCGACGACCGCGGCCGAAGCCCTCCTGCCCGCCGCGCTGGCGGCGCCGTCGGAGGTGCGGGTGCAGGGCCCGCTGTACGAGTTGACCGTCGACACGCGCGGCGGCCGCATCGTCAGCTGGCACGGTCTGGAGTACGACAGCCACACCGGCGAGCCGGTGCAGCTCGTGCCCGCGACCATCCCCGCGCGGGGGAACGAGGCGCTGCTCTTCCGCAGCGCCGAACTCGACCTGTCGAGCCTCGTGTACACGGCCGACAAGCCGGCCGTCACCCTGCGCGAAGGGGAAGGGGCGATCTCCCTGACCCTCTCCGCGCAGACCCGGGGCGGCTTCGAGGTCCGGAAGATCTTCACCTTCCGGCCCGACATGTACGGCATCGAGGTCGACTGGGTGCTCGCCGCCGCGGGCGGGCGGGCCCATCCGGCCCTGGATCTGACCGGCACCCCGGAGGACTTCCGGTTCGGCTGGAACCAGGGCATCGCGCCGACCGAGCGGAACCAGAAGATGGAGCAGACCGCCTTGCGCTCCCTGGCCCGCGTCGGCGACGACTACCACTACAAGAAGCAGAACGGCCTGCACAAGAACGCCGACAAGGTGACGGACCAGTGGCGCGGCTCGGTGCAGTTCGCCGGGTTGCAGAACCGCTACTTCACCATCGTCGGCATCGTTCCCCGGGAGCAGGGGGAACCGGTCGAGGGCAGCATCCGCGTGGGCGGGGACACCGAAACGATGACCCAGAGCTGGGCCATCGACGTGCCCGCCCGGCGCGGGGTCGGGGACGAGATCGCCGTCGCCCGCCTCGACATGTACATCGGTCCGCAGCGGACCGAGCTGCTCAGTTCCTACGGAGTCGGTCTGGAAGAGACCATGGACCTGGGCTGGAAGGTCTTCCGGCCCCTGGCGAAGATCGTCCTGGTCGGACTCAACTTCATGCACCGGTACATCCCGAACTACGGGCTGATCATCATCATCTTCTCGGTGCTCACGAAGCTTGCGTTCTACCCCCTGACGAAGTCGTCGACCGCGTCCATGAAGAAGATGCAGGACCTCCAGCCCAAGCTGAAGGCCCTGCAGGAGAAGTACAAGAACGACAAGGAGAAGCTGAACCAGGCCACGATGAAGCTCTACCAGGAGGAGAAGGTGAATCCCCTGGCGGGCTGCCTGCCCCTGCTGGTGCAGTCGCCCGTCTTCATCGCCCTGTACCAGGCCCTGAACCACACCATCGCGCTGCGGGGACAGCCGTTCGTGCTGTGGATCAAGGACCTCAGCCAACCCGACGCCATCGCGACGCTGCCGTTCGCGCTGCCCCTGCTGGGCAACGACCTGAACGTGCTGCCGATCCTGATGTCCGTCGCCATGTACTTCCAGACCAAGTTCACCCCGAGCAGCGCAGCCGGCGGCCAGATGGCCATGATGAACACGATGCTGCCGCTGGTCATGATCTTCATCTTCTACAACATGCCTTCGGGCCTGGTCCTGTACTGGTTGGTCAACACCATCATGCAAGGCTATCAGAGCTGGCAGATCCACAGGACTGCGGCGCCCGTCGGCGGAGGAACCCAGACAGCATGAGCGATTCGATCCAAACCACAGGCAAGACCGTGAACGACGCGGTCTCCGAGGCGCTGCTCCAGTTGGGGCTGCGTCGCGACGAAGTCGAGATCAAGGTGCTCGAGGAGCCGAAGTCCGGCCTCCTCGGCTTCATCGGCAGCCGCCCGGCCAAGGTGCTGGTGCGGAAGAAGCCCGAGCGCAAGCGCGGGGAGCGCAACCGGGGTCGCGGCAGCCGCGACGAGAACCGGGCCATCTCCCTCGGCTCGGGCAACGGCGACGGCGGCAAGCGCGGCCGGCGGCGCAACGAGCGCGACGACGACGACCGGCAGGAGAGCAAGGGTCGCCGCGACGGCGGTCGCGACGGCGGCCGCAGCCGGGACGACCAGGACGGCGAGCGCGACGAGAACCGCCGCAGCCGGCGGGGCCGCCGAGGCGG
>JAGRNP010000100.1 GCA_020440705.1 bacterium
CGAGCTGGACCCTCGACGCGGTCCAGGCGGCCGGCGGTCTCGTGGCGGCCCGCCAGCAGTTCGAGAAGGACCAGATCGCCGCCGCCCTCGCCGCCACCGATGGCAACGTCTCGGCGGCCGCCCGGCTGCTGAACATCGACCGCACCAATCTGCACAAGAAGATCCAGGCCTTCGGGCTGGGCGAGAAGCCGGAGGGGTCGTGATGCTCCGCCGGGCACTGCTGTTGGCCCTGGTCTGCGTCGGCGGTCTCGCCGCCTCGGCCGCGCGGGCCGAAGAGCCGGCGCTGCGGAAGTGGCATCTCGGCGTGCAGGCCACCGCGGGCGCGCGCAGCACCCACGACGTGTTCGCGACACCGCTGCTGCCGGGGGCCGCGGTCGAGAAGAAGGGCCGCGGTGCGGGCTTCTTCCTCGGACGTCGGTTCGGCGACCGCTTCCTCGTCGACCTGCAGGTGACCTGGGCCCGGCACGACATGGCGTCCGCGGCGGACGACGTGATCGACGTGGAGGCCCTGATCACGGGCACCGTCCTCTTCCGCGAACGCGACACCTTCCAACCCTTCGTGCGGGGCGGCTTCGGCGGCGGCGGCACGATGATCGGCTTCACCGACTCCGGCGACAACGTCTTCAGCTTCGGCACCGCGGCCATCGCGGGCGGCGGCTGCCAGGTGCGGCTGGGTAGCCGCGTCAGCCTCGAGTTCGAGGCCGTCGCCACCTTCACCAACTATCTCGAGGTGCGCAACGAGTCCGGTGATCCGCGCTTCGACGACGACAGCTGGCAGGTGCGGGTCTCCAGCCACGGCTGGCGCACGGGGGCCGGCGTGGTGTTCTGGTTCTGACCGGGCGCACGGACTGGCGGCACGGCAAAGCGCCGACCCGGGAGGGTCGGCGCTTCGCTGTTTGCCCGGGACCGGGTCAGTCGCAGATCGTGTCGCGGAACCAGGCGTCCCAGCAGGCTTCCTGCCCGCCGTTGTAGTCCGGCACCATCAGGCTGCCGGCGCCGGTGGGGTCCCAGCGGATGAAGCTCGGCGTCGAGGCGTCGCCCGGCGTGAAATCGATGCGCGACTCGTCGGCGCCCGTCTCGAAGCGCAGCGCGTCGCCCTCGTTGCCGTCCTCGTGGCTGGTGAACTCCAGGTAGCGGCCCGTGGCCGTGGCGCCCCAGCGGATCTCGCCGCTGACGGGACCGCCGGACCGGTCGAGGTCGTGGAAGATCCAGGCGGCCTCGTCGCCGTCGCCGCTGGTGGTGCCGGTGAACCACACCAGGGCCGTGCCGTTGGCCGGAGCCAGGCTCAGCTCCCAGGCCACCTGGTCGCCGACCTGGCGCCCGCGCAGTTCGATGCGCACGGCCTGCGGGCCGTTCTGCCAGAAGTAGGTCCACAGCCAGGCGCCGTCGGCCAGGGCCACCGGCGTCGTGTGCACGGCGGCACCGAAGGCACCCACGGGCGCGGCGAGGGTGAGCTTGGCCATGGCGTCGAGCACCACGGCCCGCAGATAGGCGTTGATGAAGTTGTCGTGCTGGCCGGCGGCCTTGCCCAGGTCGTCGGCGGCGTCGAAGAAGCTGAAGTCGAAGCTGAACTGGTCGGCGACGGGCAGCACCGGCGGCTCGGGCACCTGGGTGGCCGTCGGCGACGACTCGTCGTTCGAGCAGCCGGAGAACAGGATGGCGAGCAGGATCAGGACGGCCGCGGTCGCGATGAGGCCGGCGTCGGTGCGAAGAGAGCGGGAGCGGATCATCGTGGGGCTCCTTGGTTGGGGTCGGGGTTGCGAACACTGCTCCCTTTCCGCAAACGGCGTTCCGGACCCGGGAGCCGCCCAGATGGCACCCAAAGCCTTGCAGGACAACTTTTTGACGTTTCGGAAGTGTTCGTGCCGAACCACCGCACCGTGAATCTTCGCTACGGTCGGTTCTCACAGGTCAGGGACCCGCCGGCCACCCCGGAAGACATCTAACCCTTTTGTGGCAACGGATTGAACAATCGGTCCCGCCGATCCCGCCCCCGGCACGCCCGCTGCTGTCCCTCCGGCAAGCGAATCGACCGCCACCCAGCCCGGAGGGAATCCGATGTTCACGACCATGGCCCAGTTCTTCCAGGCCGGCGGCCCCATGATGGGGGTCATTCTCGGCGTGCTCGCGGGCGCGGCCGCCGTCGGCGCCGAGCGTCTCCACTTCTTCATGCGCACCGCCCGCGAGGACGCCGATCGCCTGGTGACCGACGTCGCCCGGCACGTGGCCGACGGCGACCTGCAGGCCCCGCTGCAAGGCCTCGATGGGAACGACGGGCCCGCGGCGCGCCTGCTGCGGCGCGGCGTCGCCGAACTGTGGGAGGGCGCCGCCGCCGACGAGGTGCGGCGCGCCGTCGAGGAAGCGGCCCTCGTCGAGCTGCCTCGCTACGGCCGCCGCCTGAACTACCTGCCCATGCTGGCCAACGTCGCCACCCTGGCCGGACTGCTCGGCACGATCTTCGGCCTGCAGCAGTCGTTCGGCGCCCTGGCCGCGGCCGACGCGGCGACCAAGGCCTCGGTGCTGGCCGCCGGCATCGGCCAGGCCATGAACACGACGGCCTTCGGCCTGATGGTGGCCATGCCCTGCCTCGTGCTCCACGCGCGCCTGGGCAGCCTCGCCCAGCGCCGCAGCGACGCCTGCGACGCCGCCCTCGTGCGCTTCCTCAATTTCTGCGACGCCCACGAGAAGACCCGCCGCGCGGCGCCTTGCCGCGTGGTCGGGTAGGGGGCCGGTCATGCGCGCCTCGTTGACCTCGCGCCGGCCGAGCGCCGGACTCGACAGCCCGGACCTGGACGTGACCCCGGTCATGAACATGTTCATCATCCTGATCCCGTTCCTGGTCGGCATGGCCGCCTTCACGAAGCTGGCCGCCCACGAGATTACCCTGCCCGGCGACCAGCCGGCGGGTGTGGCGGCGGTCGCGGCGCCGCCGCTGGTGGTCACGGCCGACGCCGCCGGCCTGAAGGTGGTCGTGGGTGATCGCGTGCTGGCCGAGCTGCCCCGCCGCGGCGCGGCGCTCGACACGGCCGGGCTGGTCACCGCCCTGCGCTCGGCCGGGCCCGAACGGATCGTCGTCGCGGCGGCCCCCGCCCTGCTCGCGGACGAAGTCGTGGCCTGCCTGGATGCGGCCCGCGCCGCCGGCTGCGACGACGTGGGCCTGGCCGCCGCGCCTGCGGCGGAGGTGTCGCCATGAGCGCCCGGCTCCGCGCCCACGCCACGCGCCTCGCGTCGGCCCCGGCCGTCGACGCCCCGGGCCGGCCGCAGCTGACCAGCCTCGTGGACATGATGGTCATCCTGGTGGTCTTCCTGCTGCACAGCTTCTCGGCCGACGGCCAGCTCGTCGAACCGGCGGCGGGCATCGAACTGCCCGCGTCGTCGGTCGAGACGCCCGTGCCGCCGGCGGTGCAGGTGGTCGTGGGGCGGGACCGGATCCTGGTCGAGGGCCGCGACGTGGCGACCGCGACGTCGCCCGACCTCGCCGCCGCCGTCGCCACCGCGCTGCCCCGCGACACGACCGCGCCCTGCGCCGTCCAGGTCGACCGCGCCGTGCCCTACCGCGTGCTGGCCGCCGTGCTGGCCGGCTGCAGCGGGGCGGGATTCGCCGACGTGCGTCTCGTCGTGCGGGAGGTGGCGCCATGACGACCGCCGCCAGTTCGGTGAGCCGCTACCTGCAGCCCGCCGGCGCACCGCCGGCGCCCCCGGCCGTGCGCGTGCTGACGGCCGCCATCGTCCTGGGCAGCCTCGCGGCGGGCCTGGGTCTCGGACTGGTTCCGGTGCCGGCGCCGGTCGCGATGCCCGGACCGGCGCGTGACGCCGGGACCGTCCGCCTGGTCGAGCTGCCGCCCCCGCCGCCGCCAGACCCGGTCGCGGAGCCCCAACCCGAACCCGAGTCGGCCCCGGAACCGGCCCCGGTCCTCACCCCGGACACCGTGCTCCACGCCCCGGTCGACCTGCCGGTCGAGACGCCCGACGCGGCCCCTTCCGGCGATCCGGAGACCGCCCCTGCCGAGACCGAGGTTCGCCGGGTCTACGGCGTGCGCCGCGTCTACGCCCGGGGTCTCGGCGCGGGCGGCGATCCGTCCGGCCTGGTCGCGAAGCGGGGCAACACCCTGGCCGGCCCGCCCGACACCCTGACCGCCACGGCCGCCGACCTGGCCGGCCGTCTGGCGCCCCTGAGCACCGTCGACCGCGCCCCGGAACCGCTGAGCCGGCCGCAGCCCGCCTACTCCGACGCCATGCGCGCGGCCCGTGTCTCGGGCACGGTCGAGGCCTGGCTGCTGGTCGGCCCGGACGGGTCCGTGCGCGACGTGAACGTCACCAGCGACATCGGGGCCGACAGCCGCGATGTCGCCACGGCGGCCCTGCGCCGCTTCCGCTTCCGCCCGGCCGAGCGCGACGGCGCGCCGGTCGCGGTCTGGATCCTTCACCGCATCCGTTTCCAGTTCCAGGAGTAGAACCATGTCGCGCCGATTCCTCTGTCTGGTCCTGATGCTCGTCGCCGCGACCGCGGCGCGGGCCCAGGAGCCGTCCGCCGCTCCCGACGTCGAGCCCGAACTCATCCGGTTCGTCGCGGCCGAGTACCCGCCCGACGCCCTGCGCGCCGGCCGCGAAGGCACCGTCCTGCTGGAACTGCTGGTCACCGCGGAGGGTGTCGTCGATTCCGTCTTCGTGATCGAAGCGGTCGCGCCCGACCTGGACGCCGCCGCGGTCGCGGCCGCCCGGCTCTGCACCTTCACGCCGGCCCGGGTGGCCGGCGAGGCGGTGCCCGTGTCCCTGCAGTTCGCCTCCACCTTCTCGGTGGCCGAGCGTGCCCGCGGCCTCTCGCCCCAGGTGAACCTGGCCGGCACCGTGCGCGAGATGGGCACGGGTCGACCCCTGCCCGGCGCCATGGTCACCGTCGCCATCACGGCGCCCGACACCGCCGCCCTCGCGTTGCCCCTGGCCGCGCACCTCGCGCGCATCGGCACCTTCGCGGGCCAGTACCGCGAGGGCGACCGCCTCGTCACCTTCGCCGACTCGACCGGGGCCTTCGCCTTCCGCTCGCTGCCGCCGGGCGCCCTGAGTCTCGCATTCCCCAATCCGGGCTACCGCCCGCGCGACCTGGTCGAGACCCTGGCCGCCGGCGAGCGCCTCGACATCGAGGTGCGCCTCGAGCGCACCACCTACACCGAGTTCGAGATCACGGTCTACGGCCGCGGCCCGGAGAAGGAGGTCACCCGCCGCAGCCTCAGCGTGGCCGAGATCGAGCGCATCCCGGGCTTCGGCGGCGACGCCGTGCGCAGCGTCACCGCCCTGCCGGGCGTGGCGCGACCGACGATGAACGATCCCGGCGCCGTCGTCGTGCGCGGCAGCGGCAACTACGACACGCGCTTCCTGCTCGACGGCGTCGACATCCCGCTGCTCTTCCACTTCGGGGGCGTCAAGGCGACCTACAACTCCCTCAGCCTGGGCAGCGTCGACCTCTATCCGGGCGGATTCGGCTCCAGCTACGGCGGCTGCGTCGGCGGCATCGTCGAGCTGACCGGACGCCCCGCCCATCGCGACCACTGGCGCACCGTGCTCGACGCCAGCCTGCTCGACGCCAGCTTCCACACCGAGGGGCCGCTCGGGAAGGGCTTCGGCCTGATGGTCACCGCCCGCCGCAGCTTCGTCGGCGAGCTGGCCGCGATCGCGGCGGAGAGCACCGACGAGTTCGACTTCGCCGTCGCGCCCTACTACTGGGACGCCGTCGCGCGCCTGGACTGGCGCCCGAACCCGGACCACGAGCTCTTCCTGACCGCGTTCGCCGCCAACGACCGCATCGGCCTGGTCGTGCCCGACGCCGCCACGGGCAGCGCCGAGGTCGACGCGGCCATCGACGAGGTCGCGCTCGACCTGAGCTTCAGCCGCCTGATCCTCGGCTGGGACGCCCGCCTCGCCGACAGCGTGCGCAACAAGCTGCGCGCCTCGGCCGGCCGCGATGCGAACTCGGGCCACGTTGGCGGCGACTTCCGCTTCGAGGGCAAGGGCCCCATCTACAACCTGCGCAACGATCTGGCCTGGGACGCGCGGTCCGATCTGACCGTGCACGCCGGCACCGACGTCATCTACACGCCCTACACCTACGAGGTGAAGGTGAACGGCTATCCGGTGTCGCGGCTGGAGGGGAAGAAGTACTCCGACACGGCGGCCTACCTGAACGCCGAGTGGTGGCTGACCGACGAACTGCTGCTCGTCCCGGGCGTGCGCTACGACTACTACCACCACCTGGACGAGGGCCTGGGCAGCCTGCGCCTGGCCGCCCGCTGGGACTACCGCGAGGGCCGCACCATCACCGCCTCGGCCGGCACCTACAACCAGGCCCCGCGCCCCATCGGCCAGAGCACCGATCCGGTGTACGGCAATCCCGAACTGCCGCCGACCACGGCGCGTCACCTCACCCTGGGCCACGAGTGGCGGCTGTCGGACGGTCTGTCCCTCAAGATCGAGGGCTACCACAACACCCAGGACGACGTGCCGGCCCTCGCCGACTCGGCCGACGTGAACTTCCTGCCCGACGCCGAGGCCCGCATGTACGGCCTGGAGTTCATGCTGCGTCGCGAGGCCGGGGGCGGCCGCTTCTTCGGCTGGCTGGCCTACAGCATCGGCCGCAGCGAACGCCGCTTCGCCCGCGATCCGGGCACCGGCCCGGGCTGGAGTCCCGACTCGTGGTTCCTGCACGAGATGGACCAGACCCACCACCTCGAGGCCGTCGGTTCGTGGCAGCTCGGCCGCAACTGGACCTTCGGCTCGCGGGTGCAGTACGTCACCGGCGTGCCCCAGACCCCGATCACGGGCAGCGAGTTCGACGCCGACACCGGCGACTACGTGCCCGTCGAGGGCGAGTACTTCGCCGACCGCGTCGACCCCTACTTCCGCGTCGACCTGCGCGTCGACAAGACCTTCGTCAGGAAGAGCTCGATCTGGTCGGTGTACCTCGACCTGCAGAACGCCAACTACTTCGTCTACAACAGCCCCGAGGGCACGACCTGGAACTACGACTACACCAAGCGCACCGACTACGGCTGGATCTTCATGCCCGCCCTCGGCCTGCGCGTGGAATTCTAGAAAGGGAGGACGCGACCATGACCCGCTTCATCCTGCTGCTCGGCGCCCTGGCGGTCCTGACCGGCTGCGGCGACAACTTCCCCGACGAGGAGCTGCACTTCGGTCTCGAGGACAAGCTGCGGCCCTACGCCGTCGTCATCGAGCCCCCCGAGGCGGCCCCGGGCGAGACCGTGCAGGTCACCCTGCTGCTGCACGCCCCGGCGCCGGACGAACTCGACATCGCCTGGCGCGTGGCGCTCGACTACGACATCGGGCTGTACGAGGTCGACGAGATCGAGCGCGACATCCGGCCGCTGGCGGTGGCCGCGGTGCCGACCGCCGACGCCGAGGGCTTCACCACCCAGACCTTCGCCTGGACGGTGCCCGACTCGGCCCTGCTGCTCACCTCGGCCCTGCCCGACGTGATCGACGATCCCATCCTGCGGGAGCTGCTCGCCGCGGCCGGACTCGGCGGGGGCGGGTCGCCCACGCGCGCCGAGGTCGATGCCGCGCTGAAGGCGCTCACCCCGGCCGACATCGCGGCCATGCCCGCCGATCTCCGCGCGGCGGTCTTCGCCGTCGTCGACCGCTTCGCCTGCCAGGTGCGGCTGCGCGCGACCCTCGACGACGGCCGCGCCGTCGACGTCACCCGCAACCTCACCGTGCGCCACACCGGTCGCCTGGGGGGCGCGAACGCGAACCACAACACGACGCTGACGACCTTCGCCGTCGTGGCCGTGCACGGGCGGGACGCCACCGAGACGGATCTCCGCGACCCGGCCAAACCGAAGTCCCGCTATGACTTCGTGAGCGGGGGCATGGCTGTCGCCGACACCTTGGCGGTGCCTTTCCACGACGACTGGACCTACTTCCTGGACCTCGACTCCGAGCTCGAGACCTACGGGGCACCCTACGAGATGGGCCTGACGGTGCGCGAGGTGCGCAGCCTTCGCTGGTACTACCGCCGCAGCGACGCCCCCCGCGCGGACCACGCCTTCTTCGTCACCGACGCGGGCGATCCGGCCGAGATGGGCGATCTGGACGACCAGCCGCGCATCGATCCGCCGGGGGCGGGCGCCGTGTACCGGATCGTGGCCGTGCCCCGCGACCACCGCGACGACTGGGTCGCCTACCACGCGGTGCCGGGCACCGGGTTGGGGGTGGGTGTGGTGCGGTTCGTGGCGCCCTAGCCGGCCGCGGGGCGCCCGGTCGCGGCAGGCCGGGTGCCCGTGCGTGCCCGCGGCGCCGATCGGAAGTAGATTGATCCGGTATCACGCAGGCCCCATCCAGGGAGGAAACCGTGCCCATCCGCATCACCCCCATCGCCAACGGCCCCCTCATGCTGAACGCCGAGAACGAGCCCTTCCCCGTCCTCCGCGACCACCCCGGCGGCGATGTGCAGCCCGGGAAGAAGGTCTTCCTCTGCCGCTGCGGCGAGTCGCGGAACAAGCCCTACTGCGACGGCGCCCACGCCGCCGCGGGCTACAGCAGCGCCAACACCTGCGATCGCGACGCGGTGAAGGATTTCGCCGCCCCCGGCATCACCGTCCACTTCAACCGCGCCATCTGCAGCGGCGCCGGCGAGTGCGTGCGGGGCCTGCCGGAGGTCTTCGTCAGCGGCGTCGCAGACTGGATCCGGCCCGACCGGGCCGGCGTCGACCAGGTGATGGCGGTCGTGCAGCGCTGCCCGTCGGGCGCCCTGACCTGCTCGGTCGACGGCGAACTCGTCACCCGCGATCTCGCTGAAGTCTCGTTGCGCATCGTCAAGGACGGCCCCTACGAGGTGACCGGCCCGGTCGCCCTCGACACCGAGACCTGGAGCGCCCACGCCTCGCGCACCAGCTTCGCCCTGTGCCGCTGCGGCAGGTCGGGCAACGCACCCTTCTGCGACTACTCCCACGGGGAGCAGGGCTGGAAAGACGGCAGCTAGCGGGCCGCCCGGATGTGGTATGATTCCCCTCCGGCGCGGATGGTCGCGCCGGTCCAAGGGGGATACCATGCCGATCACGTCCGCGCCCGCCTGCATCCGCGCCACGGTCCCTGTCGCCGTCGTGCTGCTGATCGCCACCGCCGCCGTCGCCCAGATCCCGGTCTCCTCCGAGGCCCATCTCGAGATCTGGTCGATCCAGCACAGCGCCCATTCGCCCTGCTCGGGTTCGAGCTACAACCGCGGGCCGACCGAAGATCCGTTCTTCGTCGTTTCGGGCGGGCCCCAGCTGCCGGAGGGCGACTGCCTGGACCTGACCTGGACCGTGGCCTGCACCGACGGCGCCCTGCTCTACATCTGCCAGTTGGCCGGCGTGCCCGAATGGTACCAGTGGGGGCGGTACGTCGATGCGCGCTGCGACTTGACCTGCCGCCTGGAGGTCACCACGCCGCTGCTTCTCACCGCGACCCGCAGCGCCGACTCCGGACCGGTCGCCATGACGGGCCACCACGACGTGCTGCTCACGCCTCCCGGCGGCGACGAGTTCTCGATCTTCGGCGCCGACTCGACGGCGGCCGTGGCGACCCACCTGCTCGAGCCCGGCACCTGGACCGTGGCCATCGACGCCGCGGCCATCCTCGCGGACCGCAACCTGATGGAGTACTCGGCCCTGGTGCGGGCATCCTGGAATGCGACGGTCGAGGTGGACGAGCGGTCGTGGGGCGGGATCAAGGCGCTGTACCGCTGAGGGCCGTTCGGCGCGGCGCGCGGGGCTGCCCTTGACAGCCGGGCGCGGGCCGGGGATAAACTCCCTGCAGGACATCCGGCCCCGCCCGCCTCGAAAGGACCCCCATGAGCACCCCCCGCAGCCTCGCCGGCAAGACCCTCTTCATCACCGGCGGCAGCCGCGGCATCGGCAAGGCCATCGCCCTGCGCGCGGCGCAGGACGGCGCCAACGTCGTCATCGCCGCCAAGACCACCACCGCCCACCCGAAGCTGCCCGGCACCATCGACGAGACGGCGGCCGAGATCGAGGCGGCCGGCGGACAGGGGCTGGCCGTCAAGACCGACATCCGCTTCGAGGACCAGGTCGCGGCCGCCATCGCGGCCGCGGTCGAGCGCTTCGGCGGTCTGGACATCGTCGTCAACAACGCCAGCGCCATCAGCCTGACCGGCCTGCAGGCGACCGAGATGAAGATGTACGACCGCATGTACGACATCAACGCGCGCGGCAGCTACGTCGTCACGCAGACGGCCATGCCCCACCTGCTGCAGGCGGCCAACCCGCATGTGCTGAACATCAGCCCGCCCCTGAACATGGACCGCAGGTGGTTCGCCGAGTTCGCGGCCTACACCCTGAGCAAGTACGCCATGAGCGTGTGGGTGCACGGCATGAGCGCCGAGTTCGCCGACCAGGGCGTGGCCTTCAACGCCCTGTGGCCCCGCACGGCCGTGGCCACCGCCGCGGTGCGCAACCTGCTCGGGGGCGAGCAGGTGATCAAGGCCAGCCGCAAGCCCGAGATCATGGGCGATGCCGCCTGGGCCGTGCTGACCCGCGACGCGAAGACCTGCACCGGGAATTTCCTCATCGACGACGAGGTCCTGGCCGAAGAAGGGGTGACCGACCTGGACCAGTACGCCGTGGAGCCCGGGACGCCGCTCTTCCAGGACTTCTTCCTGGACTAGCTCCCGGCATCGCCGCCAGACGCGAGGGAAGCGCGCCATGAACAAGACCAAGATCATCTGCACCATCGGCCCGGCCAGCCGCGATCCCGAGGTGCTCGCCAAGCTCATGGAAGTGGGCATGAACGTGGCCCGCCTCAACTTCTCCCACGGCACCCACGCCGAGCACGCCGCCCTCATCCACGACATCCGCGAGATCAGCGGCCGTCTCGGCCTGCCGGTGGCGATCCTGCAGGATCTCGCCGGACCGAAGATCCGCACCGCGAAGCTGCGGGACCGCGACACGATCACCCTGGTTGCGGGGGCCCCCTTCACCCTCACCAACCGCGACGTGCCCGGCGACGAGAAGGAGGTCGGCCTGACCTACCCCGACCTGCCGAGCAACGTGCGCGCCGGCGACACGATCCTGCTCGCGGACGGGGCCATGGAGCTGAAGGTGGAGTCGGCGAGCGAAACGGACGTCCGCTGCACCGTGGTGACGGGCGGCGAACTGGGCTCGAACAAGGGCATCAACCTGCCCGCCCGCTCGATCAACGCGCCCATCCTCAGCGACAAGGACAAGGCCGACCTGCAGTTCGGCCTCGAGCAGGGCGTCGACTTCATCGCCCTGAGCTTCGTGCGCACGGCCCACGACGTGGAGACCGTGAAGCGCCGCATCGAGGACGCCAAGCAGGACACGCCGCTGATCGCGAAGATCGAGAAGTTCGAGGCGCTGGACAACATCGACGAGATCATCGCCGTGGCCGACGGCATCATGGTCGCCCGCGGCGACCTGGGCGTCGAGATCCCGCTCGAGTCGGTGCCGCGCGCCCAGAAGATGCTGATCCACAAGACCAACGCGGCGGCCAAGCCGGTCATCACCGCGACCCAGATGCTGCGCTCGATGGTCGACAACCCGCGGCCCACGCGGGCCGAGGTCACCGACGTCGCCAACGCCATCTACGACGGCACCGACGCGATCATGCTCTCGGAGGAGGCGGCCATCGGGAAGTATCCGGTCGAGGCCGTGAAGGTCATGTCCCGCGTGGCCGCCGACACCGAGGCGAACATCGACTACGAGGGCTGGGGCCGCCGCTACGACGACGAGGACAAGAAGCTCTCCTACAAGAGCGCCGTCGCCCACAGCGCCGTGGCCATGGCCAACGACATCCGCGCCGCGGCCATCATCACCTGCACCAAGAGCGGCAGCACGACGCGCCTCGTGGCCCGCTACCGTCCGCGCCAGGTGCTGCTCACCATGACGCCCGTCTGGCAGACGGCGCTGCGCATGGCCCTGGTCTTCGGGGCGGTGCCCGTGGTCATCGACATGACCGACAGCGCGGAGGGGCTGGAGAAGCTCGCGGTGACCCAGGCCCTGCAGGGCGGCTACGTGAAGCCGGGCCAACCGGTGGTGATCACGGCGGGGCTGCCGTTCAACGTGTCGGGCACGACGAACCTGATCAAGGTCGCCACGGCCGAGTGGTCGTAGCCGGATCCGGCCCTACCGCACCACCACGAAGCGCCCGCGGAACGGCTCGAAGCGGGCGTCATCCGACTCCACCACGTACAGGTAGATGCCGCTGGCGACCTCCTGCCGGTTGCGCGAGATGAGGTTCCAGCTCGCCGCGCCGCCGTCGTGGTGGCCGTCGTGGTCGATGGTCGCGACGAGATCGCCGCTGGCCGTGTAGATCGTGATGCGGTTGTTCGCGAGGGGGAGGTTGTTGAACATGATGCGCACGCCGGTGGGGCTGGCGGGCGAGGCCGGCTGACGCTGGAACTCGTCGAGCGCCTGGCGCGTGGCGGGATTCGGGTACACGTAGATGTTCACGCCCTCGCGCGCCCGCTGCTCGGCGGTCTGGGCCAGCGGCGCCGGCACCACCGCGGCCTGGTTGTTCCCCGGGTCGGACTGCACCCCGTAGCCGGCCGGCTGGTAGCGCGAGCCGTCCCACTCGACCAGGTGGTCCGCCGCCACCACCGCGTAGTAGCTCTCGAAGCCGTTGGGCACCGGGTGGTCGATGTAGTGGTAGTAGGTCAGGCCCCGCTTCGGGATGACCCGGTCGGGCAGCGGCGCCCCGGCGCGGCTGGCCACGTCGAAGAAGGTGTCCAGCACCGTGGGCGCGTACTCCCAGCGGATGAACGGCTCCATGCCGGGCAGCACGGCCCCGTCCGATCCGCGCAGGGGCGGCCGGGTGAGGTGCTCGTTGTTCACGTCGGCGTCCACGAAGGCCTGGGTCGCCTCGGCCAGGCCGGCGAACTCGGGGTTCGCCAGGCACACCGGCACGTAGCGCGCCGGCTCCAGTCCGGTGTTGCGCCCGAGGGAGCGGTCGTTGCCCGAATCGCCGATCCCGCCCGGGATCTCGTTGACGAGGTCGTACTCTTCGATCAGCGCCCACAGGGTCGAGGCCGGCCCCGTCTCCTCGCCGATGCCCGGCGGCCGCACCCAGCCGGCCACCCGCCACACGCGGTACGACTCGAAGTCGATGACGTTCAGGTCCGGGTCGTAGTCGTACTCGCTGATGTCGTCCCAGAAGATCTCGACCTGGTTGTCGCCGGGCACCACCCGCATGCGCGGCGCGACGGGCGGATACTCGCCCGGGAAGATCCAGGGCACGTTCGTCTCGCGGCCGCGCGTGCCGGTCGCGATCGCGCCCGCCCAGTACAGCCCGTTCGCCTCGGTGCACTCGACGCCGTGCCGGCGGAAGCACTCCTCGCAGTTGTCGGCGTTCACCCAGATGCACGACCGGCCGTCGCCGTCGAGGAACATGTTGTCCTTGCCGATGAGCTCGGCGCCGAAGATCGGGTCCGAGCCGATGCAGAACTCGTCCATGAACATGTAGCGGTAGTCGTACAGGCGCGGCGAACCGTTGGGGTACGGCGGGTAGTCGTCGAGGCACACCTTCGATTCCATGCCGGCCTGGCCGGTGGTCCAGTTGTTGTCCATGTCGAACCACTGGCCGCGATGGATGATCGACGCCTTCAACGCGTTCTGCAGCATGTCCGCCATGTCCGCGCCGATGACCATCGCCGTGCGGTAGGTGACCTTGCGTCCGGGCGGCATGTTGCCGAAGGGGCCGCTCGAGAACATGAACTTCAGGTCGCCCGCCTGGTCGGGGCGGCGGTCCCGGTCGATCTGGTTCCGGGCCATCAGGTCGTAGCGCGCGTCGTCCGAGAGGGGTTCGCCCTCCTGGGCGGTCGAGGCGTTCGTGGCGAAGATCTGGAAGCTGTTCACGCCGACGATGTGCGGCGCGTAGTACTCGACCGGATCGGTGTCGTGCCCGAGCAGCATCACCCCGAACACGCCGGGCAGCGGGTCGTTGGGCGCGGCGTCCTTCATCCAGCCGATCTTCATGCGGTGGAACGAGTTGTCCGGCCCGCGGATGGCCCCGTCGTAGAATCCGGCCAGGTCGTCGGGGTTGCTCGCGCCGTTGCCCCGCCGCTGGATGTCGCCGTCGACGTACATGCCGAGATAGAGGTCCTGGACCTGGTTGATGCCCGTGTTGGTGATCTCGTAGTCGAGCAGGATGATGTCCTCGAACTCGTCCTGGTAGAACGTCGCCGCCCGCTGGACGATGGTCACGCCGAGGGGGTTGTGGTCGGGGTAGAGCTCGCGCACCAGGCCGGTGTCGTCGTACATGGTGCAGGTGAACATCTGCGAGGCGATCTGGCCGAAGTCCTCGTCGACCAGACCGTCGCCGTCATCGTCCCAGCCGTTGAGCAGGTCTTCGTCGAGGCGGCCGTCGCCGTCGTCGTCGGCGTTCAGCTCGGGCAGCCGGCGCCCGGTGATCCGGTCGTTGGCCGTGGGGCGCGTGACGCGGCCGTCGATGGCCTCGTAGATGGTCTCGAGGGGGCCGTCGCCCGGCCGCATCTCCCGCTCGGGCTGGCCGGTGGTCACCGCGAGGCTGCCGTTGACGATGCCGCCGATCCACAGTCCGGCGCCCCACAGGTACTCGTTGCCCGAGCCGCCGGGCCACTGGCCGCTGGGAGCGTCGCTGAAGGGAAACGTCTGGGTGTACTGCGAGCCGATCAGGCCGTGGTTCGTGATGTTCACGTGCAG
>JAGRNP010000101.1 GCA_020440705.1 bacterium
GCACCGTGGCCGCCATGGACGTGCTGGCGCCGGGCATCGGCGAGATCATCGGCGGCAGCCAGCGCGAGGAGCGCCTCGACGTGCTGGACGCCCGCATCACCGAGATGGGCCTCGACCTCGGGGAATACTGGTGGTACCGTGATCTGCGGAAGTACGGCACGGTGCCGCACGCGGGCTTCGGGCTCGGTTTCGACCGGGCCGTGAACTACGTCACGGGCATGAAGAACATCCGGGACGTGATCCCCTTCCCGCGGGCGACGGGTCTCGCCGAGTTCTAGCCGACACCCAAGGGGCAAGGCCGCATGGAGGCGGCCACGGGAGACTGCCATGGAATGGACACGCAACGGCTATCGCATCAGCGACGACAAGGGCGAACTCGACATCTTCTACGTCGCGCCGGCCCTGCAGAAGTCGTACTGGGCGGCGGAGCGCCCCCGGACGGTCATCGAGGAGTCGATCCGCAACTCGCTGTGCCTCGGCCTGTACACCGAGGGGCGGCAGATCGGCTTCGCGCGGGCGGTTACCGACAAGTGCACCTTCGCCTGGATCTGCGACGTGATGGTCCATCCGGACCACCGCGGCATCGGGCTGGGCAAGTGGCTCATCGACTGCCTGAGCGCCCACCCCGACGTGGTGAACGTGTCCCAGGAGATGCTGCGCACCCGCGACGCGCACGGCCTGTACGAGCAGTACGGCTACGTGCAGTGCGACGCCATGATCAAGCGGAAGGACGCGGGCGACGCCTAGCTGCGCTCCGGATTCGCCGCCCATCCGGAAGGAAAACCGGAAGGAAAAAGAGTGCGCCCGGCCCCCGAGGGGGCCGGGCGCTTCCGCTCGCGCACGTTGCGGAAAACCTAGCCGAAGGAGGCCATGGCCTCGTCCAGGGTCGGGTACACCTGGAAGATGTTCTGCAGCTGGGAGATGTAGAAGATGCTGAGCACCCGCTCCTTCACGTTGCAGATCTTCAGGGTGCCGTCGGCATTCTTCAGGGAGTGGTAGCCCGTGATGAGGATGCCCAGGCCCGTCGAGTTGATCCAGGGCACGCCGGACATGTCGAGGACCACGTTCTTCGTGCCCTTCTCGATGAGGCCGTTGATCTCGCCCTTGAACTTGTCGAAGTCGGGGCCGCCCATGATCTTGCCCGACAGCTCGAGCACCATGATGTCGCCCTGGGGATTCTGCTTGATCTTCATCTGGGTCACTCCTTCAGGAAACCGTTGCGTCCCGTGAACGCGGTTGTCAGGAAAATGCCGCGTACTTGCGACGCTTGATCTTCTTCGTCGGTGTCTTCTCGAATTCCTCGTACAGGACCTTGAGCTTGGCGATCCGGCAGTAGCCGGGCAGCCGCAGGTTCAGGAACTTGCGGTTCTCCTCCATCAGGTCCTCGACCTGGCGGCCCTTCAGGCAGGCCTTGTCCACGGACTCGAGGTCGGGGTAGACCAGCGCCAGCAGCTGCCCGTTCTGCTCGAGGACGAGGGACTCCTCGACGCAGGGCATGTTGTTCAGCTGGGACTCGATCTCCTCAGGATACACGTTCTGGCCCGAAGAGGTGAGGATCATGTTCTTCGAGCGGCCCGTCAAGTAGAGGAAGCCCTGGGCGTCGAGGCGGCCGAGATCGCCCGTGTGCAGCCAACCGTCGGGGTCGATGGCCTCGGCGGTGGCCTCCTCGTCGTGGTAGTAGCCCATCATGCGGTTCTCGCCGCGCACCTGGACCTCGCCGATGCCGGTCTCGGGGTCGGCGTCGGCGATGCGGCATTCCATGGTGGGCACGATGCGGCCGACGCTGCCCGTGGGGGGGCGGTCGTCGTAGACCGAGTAGCTGATGAGCGGGCCGCATTCGGTCATGCCGTAGCCGCAGGTCATGCGCAGGCCGATGCGCCGGAAGAAGTCCTCGATGTCGCGGTTGATGGCCGCGCCGCCGATGACCATCTCCTTGAAGCGGCCGCCGAAGACCTCGTAGACCTGATCGTGGATCTTCT
Source organism: bacterium (assembly GCA_020440705.1). Lineage (NCBI taxonomy): Bacteria > bacterium. Next base: position 1,980 of record JAGRNP010000101.1, read on the forward strand.
TGTACACCAGCTTGTTGAGGCCGGGCACCTTGAGCAGGAGCTGCATCTTCGGCGTCTCGAGTACCGGCTTGATCCGGTTGCGGTAGATCTTCTCGATGACCAGCGGCACCGACATGACGACCACCGGACGGTACTTCTGGAACGCGGCGACGAGGATCTTCGGCGTGGGGATCTTCTCGACGTAGACGATGTGGCAACCGGCGACGGTGGGGGCCAGGAAGTCGAAGGCGCAGCCGAAGACGTGGGCCAGCGGCAGGAACGAGACCATGTTGTCGCCGGGGGTCAGCGCGACGCTCGCGTTGAAGAACAGGATGTTGGCGATCAGCGAGTTCCCGTCGAGCATGACGCCCTTGGAGAAGCCGGTCGTGCCCGAGGTGTAGACGATGGCGGCGAGTTCGTCGTTGGCCACGGCGGGGAAGGCGACGTCGTCGGGCCCGATGGGGTGCGCCGACGCGCGGGCGGCATTGAAGCGTTCACCGAACTTCGCCTCGCGGCTCCAGGTGACGGAGAAGTCGGTCAGCCGGACCACGGCCGCCAGGTCGTCCATCTTCGACTCCTCGAGGCGATCGAAAACGCCGTCGGCGAGGAAGAGCAGGCGGCTGCCGCTGTGGCGCACGATGTGCTCGATCTCGGCCGAAGTGAAGTCCGGCAGGATCGGCACGATGACCGCGCCGTAGGTCGTGGCCGCCAGGTAGGAGACGCACCAGTGGGCCGAGTTGCGGCCGACGACGCCGATGCGGTCGCCCCGGGCGATGCCGGCCGCCGCGAAGGCCGCGTGGAGGGAGTGGATGAGATTGCCCACCTCGCCGTAGGTCAGGGTCCCGCCGTCCAGGTCGCTGTAGCAGTCGACTTCCCAGTGCCTGCGGAGCGAACCGGCGATGGTCGCGACGAAGTTCTCCTGGAGCATGCGTCTCCTTCCGGGTGGGCCCGCGCGGGCGGGCGGTCGGGTGGGCGAACTCGCGCCATGGTACCCCATATCGGCCGCGGGGACAATTCAGGAGCGGCGCCGGAAGGGCAGGGGCAGGAAGCGGGGCACCCGCGCGCGGTAGGCGGCGTAGGCCGGGCCGACGTCGCGCAGCAGCTTCCGCTCCTCGAGTTCGGTGCCGACGACGGTGTACACGGCCAGGACCGCCCGCCAGACGAGATTCACGTCGGTGACGGGGAGGCAGAAGACCAGCACGACGAGGGTCGCGGTGTACCACGGGTGGCGGATGACGCCCAGGATGCCCTCGGTGCGGAAGGGGGCGGGGCGGGGTTCCCGTCCGGCGGCCCAGTCGGCCGCCTGGCGCAGGCCGAGGAAGGCGCGCCCGTCGTAGGCGCGCGACCCGAGCCAGAACAGCACCCCCGCCTCGGCCAGGCCGAGCCACCGCACGATTCCCCACCAGCCGGGCCAGTCCCACAGCGTGACCGCGGGCTGGCTGCGCACCCACACCGCGAGCAGCGCCAGGCTGGCGGTGCTGACCCCCACGTAGACGAGCCGGTCGAACACGTGCCAGCGGGGGAAGAGCCGGCGCACGAGCCGGCGGGCGGCATGGGTGATCAGGAGGCTGTGCAGGGCGCACCAGAGGGCCGTGGCGAGGGCGATCCAGGCGAGGTGCGGGGCGAAGGTCATGGCGGATTTCCGGGCTGGGGCGGGCGGCAATCGGGCGGAAACGTTGTCCGGGCCCGGCGGATCCCGTATTATCACCTCCGGAACCCGACATGGCAACCGGACGGAGGGGCAGATGATTCGAATCCTGGTCTACCGGCGCGTGCTGATGGCCGCGGCGATCGTCGGAGCGCTCTGCGGGGCGGCTCTGATCAAGGGGGGGGACGCGTTCGGCGCGACCGGGAGGCGGGGCTTCGAACTCCCCTCGGCGTGGACGGATCTCGGCACCGTCGCCGAGTGGCGGGCGGCCGACCGCCAGATCTACCGCAGTTCGGCCGGCTCCAGCCATCTCGACCGCTCCCGCGACCACATCGATCAGGAGGCCGTCTACGCGGCGACCCGGGATTACCGGGGCCGGCTGAGCGGCCTGCCGCCCGCCGCCTGGGCGGGCCTGGACGAAGACGAGCGCCAGGAGCGGCGCGCCGCCGCCGCGGCCGAACTGAAATTCGTCATCGACTTCCGCTACCGGGTCAGCGGCTACGTGCAGGACGCCCGCGCCGGACTCGACACGGGCTGGGGCGCGCGGATCAGCGACCACACGGTGATGGCCGAGATGCTGTCGCGCCTGCGCACCGCCGTGGGCCTCGCGCCCGACAATCCCTACGCCTGGCACCTCTACGCCTACTTCTGCACCCTGGTCGGCGACGACCTGCGGGCGCTGCGGGCCCTGGACGGCGCCCAGGCCGCCCTCGACCTGATGCCGTCCGGGGAACTGACCGCCATGCGGGCCGCCGTCTGGCTGGACCGGGCCTGGCTGCTGCGCGACCTGGGCGACTTCGAGGCCTCCCGGGCCGCCCTCGAGCAGGCCGCGAGCCGGGGCGCGCGGGGCGTCGAGCCGCGGCTGCTGCAGGGGCTCCTGGCCGCCCAGACCGGCGACGACCAGGTGGCCATCGCGGTGGCGGCCGAGCTGCGGGCGCAACCGGTGGCGGCCTTTCCCATGGACTTCGCCACGGGCGAGTACGTCCCCGAGACGACCAACATCGACACCTGGTCGCGGAAGGCCTCGACCTACCTGCACGACTGGATCATGGCCTACACGTGGCTGCGGGTGGGCCGGGTCGACATGGCCCGCGCCGCCTTCGGCACCTTCAACCTCGACAGCCAGCGCCTCTTCGCCCACCGCTTCTGGAACGAGGCCGGCGACATCTACCTCGCCACCGGCCGCCCGGCGCTCGCGGCCGAGGCCTGGAACCAGTCCTTCGTCACCGTGCCCTACCAGCCGTACCTCCTGGCGAAGCGGTATGCCCATTCGCTCGCGCCCCTGACCGGACGGCCGGGCGGTGGCGTGTACGAACTCTCGTACGACGCGAACCTGATGGTGGGCAGCCGGCTCGCCTGGGCCGCCGAGCTGGTCGATCGCCTGGCCGACACCTACGACGAACACGAGCGCCAGCGCCTGGCCTCGCGGGCCCTCGACGCCCTCGAGATCTGCCGGCGCCAGGGCGTGTTCGCGGGCCAGGCGGCGGTGCTGCAGGGCCAGGTCTACCACCTGATGGGTGATTCCCAGTCGGCCTACCTCGAGGTGGAGGAGGCCCTCGCCCTGCTCGAGGCGCAGGGAGACCGCGTGGCCACGGCGGCCGTCCTGTCGGGCCTGTCGCGAAGTCCGGACGAACTCGAACCCCGGGACATCGCCAACTTCTACGGCCAGAGCGGCAGCAGCCGCGGACGCTGGGCGGCGACGGCCGATCCGGAGGCCGCCGGCGCCGCCCTGCGGGCGGCCTACGACGAGGAGCCGAACGCGGCGAACCGCGTGGCCCTGGCCCGCTTCCTGGTGCGGAACGGCGAGGCCGACGCCGGCCGTCGCCTGGCGCTGGGACAGGCCGCAGGCGAAGCCGTCGGCGCGGCCCTGGCCGGACTGAGCACGGACGAGATCACGGTCGTCCTCGAGGCCGATCGGGCCCGCGGCGATCCGACGGCGGCGCAGGCCATGGTGGCGGCCCTGAACCGGGGCGAACCCGATCCCTGGTCGGACGCCGGCGTGTGGGCGCTGGCGGGATTCATCTGCCTGGACCAGGACCGGCGCGAAGACGCGCGGGTGGCCCTGGAACGGGCGTCGGTGCTGGATCCGGGCAATCGGGGCCTGAAGATCCAGCTTTCGCTCATGTAGTCCGGGCGCCCGGCCGGGGCCGGGCGCCGAACGAGGGGGAATGGGATGGTTCGCTCAGGTCATCGTTTCATCGCGGTCGTTGCGCTGATCGCTCTTCTCGCCGTCCTGCCGCGCGGGGCCGCCGCCCAGACGGGCTTCTGTGACCCGGCCGACGTGTCGACGGCCACCCTCGCCGCCACCGGACCGGGGCCGTACTCGCTCATGGTCACGCCCGGGGGCACCGGCGACGCCTTCACCGCCGCACGCGATCAGTCCGGCAATCCGGTCGACGTGACGATCACCTACACCCTGCGCGACTGCGCGTTCGTGCCCGTCGCCGACTTTCCGGCCGAGGACATGTGGCTCGAGGCGGACGACGGCGGCCTGGTCGTGTGTGTCGGAGGCAGCATCGCCGACGCGGACACCGACGCCGGCGGCACCACCTCCTGGACCCGTCCCCTGCGGGCGGGCGGTTCCTCGACGGCCGGTTGCCGGGTGATGGTCAATGGGGCGCCCGGCATGTGGGGCACCTTCCCGCTGTGGTTCAACAGTCCCGATCTCAACAGCGACGGCACCGTCAACCTGATCGACGTGCCCGTCTTCGCCACCGACTTCTTCGGCGGCGTCTACCGCTACCGATCCGACTTCCACTGCGACGGGGTGATCAATCTCGTCGATCTCGTGCGCTTCGCCGGGGGACTGGGGGCCGCCTGTCCCTGATCACCCGCGTGGAGCCGACCCCACCGGAGGGACCATGAAGAGAACGCTCGCACTCCTGGCCGCACTGGCCGGACTGGCCTGGGCGGCGGTCGCCCCGGCCGTCGTCGATCCCACGCCTGACGGCGTCGGCATCTACTTCGACCTGGTGGCCGACACCTACGTGTCCGAAGCCGTCCCCTACGTCCCGTTCACGGCCTATGTCGTCCTGACGAATCCCGCTCACGCCACCTTCACCGGCCTGGAGTTCCACTACCGGCTCGACACCGGCGGCAACGACGGTCTCTTCATCCGCCTGACGGTGTCGCCGCCGGCGCCGATCCTGTGCCTGGATTGCATCTGGGATCCGATCGAGGACTCGGTCCGGCTGACGACGCCGACCCCGATGCCCACCGCGCCGGCCACGGTGCTGATGACCTGGCACTGCCTGGTGCTCGCGCCCTTCGGCATCGACTTCTACCTGGCGGCCACGCCGTTCACGGGGCCGGACACGGGGCAGCTGGCCTACCAGGCCGACGGGACCTGGCACCCGATGACGGTCCGTTCGGGGGATCCGGCCCTGCCGGTGGCCTGGTTGATCGACCCGCCGCTGGCGACGGGGCGAACCACCTTCGCCGGCCTCAAGGCCCTCTACCGGTAGGGTCGACCGCGTCGCCGAGTTCGTGCAGGTCGGGCTCCCAGAAGTCGGCGCCGGGCATGAGGAGGGCCGCCGTCGCGTGGACGCGGGCCAGGCCCAGCAGGGACACGGGCGCGGCGCTGAACCAGAGATGGGCCGGACAGCCCTCGCGGCAGTCGCTCGCGCCGAAGCCGGGCACCGGGTACTGTCGGCCGACGAGGGTGCCGACGCGCCGGTTCAGCTCGCACTCGCCGACACCGGCCGCCAGCGGCACGACGACGGCCCCGACCGGTTCGCTGTCCGGGGCCGTCGAGAGGTGGTCGAAGTGCCAGCGGCGGGTCGGCTTCACGCTCCAGTGGCGCGCGACCCGGCGGTGCAGGTTGCGCTTCGCGCTGCCGGTGTAGAGGTACCAGCCGGCGGGGAAATGGTGTTCGCCGAGGGCCCCCACGGCCAGGGTCGCCGGGCTCTTCAGCCGCAGCAGGAACACGTAGAGGCCCGCGTCGAACATCGGCTCAGCCTTCCAGCGCCGCCCGCACCATGTTCTCGACACCGCCCGCGACGATCACTTCCTGGACCGGCGTGCCCAGGGGCGTGAAGCGGAACTCCCGGCCGTTCCAGCGCACGGTCGACGAGGCGAAATCGAGGGCGATGGCGTCGCCGTCGATGATCGTGCGCTCGCTCTCGCCGCGACCGGCGTGGTGCGCCGCGAGGGCGTCGATCAGGGGCGGGCACTCCACGCACACGAAGCCGTTGTTGATGGCGTTGCGCAGGTAGGTCTGGGAATAGCTGCCCGCGATGACCAGCGGGATGCCCGCCGCCTGCAGGGCCGTGGCGGCCTGCTCGCGGCTCGAGCCGGTGCCGAAGTTGTAGCCCGCGACGAGCACGTCGCCCGGCGCGATGCGGCCGGCGAACTGGGGGTCGTAGTTCTCCATGACGACCTCGGCCATCTTCTCCTTCGTGACGTCCTCGCGGTAGGTCCAGTCCTTGGAGTAGATGCCGTCGGTGTTCAGGTTGTCCTTGGGCAGGTAGACCAGCCGCCCCTCGATGCCGGCGGGGAAGCCGTCGAGGATGTCGGTGGCGGCGGCACCGCCCGCCGGTGCGGTGAACTCGCGGATGTCCCGCTTGGGCACGGCGTCGGTGAGATCCATGCCGGCGGGCCCGGTCACGAAGCCGGCCAGCGCGCTGGCCGTCACCACGGCGGGGCTGGCCAGGTAGGCCTCGGCGTCGCGGCTGCCCATGCGGCCGCGGAAGTTGCGGTTCGTCGCCGAGATGCCCACTTCGCCGTCCTCGAGCAGGCCCACGCCCAGGCCGATGCAGGGGCCGCAGCCCGGGGGCAGCACCTTCGCGCCGGCGTCGATCAGCTTCTGCCAGGCCCCGCTGGCCTCGGCCTGGGCCTGGATGGGCGCGCTGGCCGCGGCGATGTAGAACTCGACGCCGTCGGCCACCTTCCCGCCGTCGGCCACGGCGGCCGCGGCCTCGATGTCGCCCAGGCGCGAGTTGGTGCAGCTGACCAGGTAGGCCTTGTCGATCTTCATGCGTTTCGCGTGCAGCGCAGCCAGCGAGGTCATCACCTGCAGGCTGTGGGGTCCGCTCACGTGGGGCGTGACCCGGGCCAGGTCGAGGGTGATCAGGGCGGCGTAGTCGGCGCCGGCGTCGGAGACCGGCGGGTTCCGCGTCCAGGCTTCCAGGTCGGCGTCGGTGATGCGGTCGGTGACGCCGTGGTCGGCGAGCCAGGCCCGGCGGCCGCGCATGAACTCCACGCAGGTGGCGTCGACGGGGAACCAGCCCGCCAGCGCGCCCCACTCGGTGGTCATGTTGGCGATGGTCAGGCGTTCCTCCATGTCGAGGTCGGCCACGCCGTCGCCGCCGAACTCGATCACCGCGTTGAGCACCTCGCCCTGGTTGTAGAGCCCGCACAGGGTGATGATGACGTCCTTGCCCGTCACGCCGGGCTGCATGCGTCCGGTCAGGTTCACCTTGATGGTGCGCGGGATCTGCCACCACACGGTGCCGGTGGCCCACAGGGCCGCCGCGTCGGTGCGCACCACCGGCGTGCCGAGGGCGCCGATGCCGCCGTAGGTGTTGCTGTGGCTGTCGCTCGCCACGCAGAAGCCGCCCGGCCGCACGTAGCCTTCCTCGATCATGATCTGGTGGCCGATGCCGCGCCCCGCGGGGTAGGCGTCGATGCCGTGCCTGCGGGCGAACTCGGCGATCTTGGCGTACTTGGCATGGTTGTCGTCGCCGAGGTCCTGGATGTTGTGGTCGAGGGTGAACACCGGCTGGCGGGGGTCCTTCACCTTCGTCACGCCCAGGCCGTTGAACTTGCCCATGACGGCGCTCGTGTTGTCGTGGGTCATGACGTGGTCGGGCACGAGGGTGACGTAGTCGCCGGCCTTCAGTTCCTGGCCGGGCTTCAGGCCCACGGCGTGCGCCTGGACGATCTTCTCGATGACTGTCTGCGCCATGTTCGGTCGCTCCCGGAACGCGGGTGGATGCGGGCGGGCGGGCGCGGGCGTGTCCCGGCGCCGGCCGGAGGGGACGCCACCCAAGGTAAACCACAAGCCCCCGGCGCACAATCGCCGGGGGCTCGTCGCTGCGGGCGCGGGGCGGGGCTATGCGGAGCGGTTCGGTCCCGGATAGCCCTCGTTGATGTAGGCCACGAGGACGTCGATCTGCTCGGACTGGTTGGCGCTGATCTGCTTGACCACGTCGCCGATGGAGACCATGCCCAGCAACGTCTGGCCCTCGAGAACGGGGATGTGCCGGATGCGCTCGCGGGTCATGATCGCCATGACCTCGTTCAGGTCGGCATCGGGTGTCACGTAGATGACCTTGCGCGTCATGAGCTCGCTGACCGGCGTGTCGCGGGCGGTGCGGCCCTGGATGGTGATGAAGCGCAGGTAGTCGCGCTCGGACATGATGCCGCGGATCTGCCCATCGACCGTGATCAGGATGGCGCCGACGTTGTTCTCGACCATGCGGGTGACGGCGACGAAGACCGTGTCGTCGGGCTTGGCGGTGATGAGCGTCTGCTCGCCCTTGGTCTTGAGCAGCTCCTTGATCTTTTTGGCCGGCATGGGGACCTCCTCGGGGAACGGGTGGGGAGTGGCGGTCCTGGAATCTAAATGTCAGTCTACCTTGGATTTCGCGGCTGCGCTACATGGTAATGATTTCACAGACGGGGTCTTTGCCGAAAACAGGCTTGTCCCCACCGCCGGGTGGTATATGTTCAGCGCCCGCTCCGCACCGGACGGGAGACCACGCGAGGTGAGCGACCATGTACGAGGATTTCGAGGATCTCCGGGACAACTGTCCGGCCCGCATCCGGGCGGTGATCGCCATCGACCTGGAGCATGACGACGACCGTCGGATGGCGGACGTGTGGACGGCCACGGGGAACGACGAGTTCCGCCTCTACCTCAACGGCGCGGTCTCCGGTTTCTGGGAGGAGGAGATCCGTCGGCGGGGCGGCCGCTCCGTGCCCGACGACGGGCTGGCCATCGAGATCGGCCTGGACAGCTACAGCGACGTGGAGATGGGATCGTCGCTGTACCTCGAACTGATGGCCTACTGCGGAACGGAGGGGGTGGGTGACCTGGCCTGGAAGGTGTTCGACGACGATCACCTGGAACGGCGGTTCGCGGCCCACCTGGAGGGAGAAACCCTGAAACTGCTGGGAGAACACGTGGATGTGGAGGGCGTCCGCTGCTCGGTCGAGGTGACCGAGGTCGAAGAGATCTGACCGCGCGCGAGCCGACGGAAGGACGACCATGGAGGCGGAACTGCCGCAGCCCGGCGACACCCTCACGGGTGCCGCCGCCGACTATCTGTCCCGGATGCTGATCACCGTCGAGGAGTCGCCCGAGGCGATCTTCTGGATGGGCGAATCGGGCTCCTTCGTCCACGTCAACCGCCAGGCCTGCGCCTCGCTCGGCTACACGCGCGAGGAACTGCTGGGCCTGAAGCTGTGGGACATCGACCCGGACTTCCCCCCGGACCGCTGGGCCGAGCAGTGGAAACTCCTCGCCGCGGCCGGTCGCCGCACCGTCGAGACCCGCCACCGCCGCCGCAACGGCGAGATCTTTCCCGTCGAGGTGTGCGCCTGCCACCTGACCTGCTGCGGTGACACCTTCCATGTGGCGTTCGTGCGCGACATCAGCAGCCGGGTGCGCAACCGGGATTCCCGCAACGAGCTGCAGGTCCAGCTGCAGCAGGCCCAGCGGCTCGAGGCCGTCGGCCGGCTGGCCGGCGGCATCGCGCACGACTTCAACAACATGCTGAGCGTCATCATCGGCTACACCGAGCAGCTCCTGGAGCAGCCCGGCAGCGCCGACCTCCGCGCGGACCTGCGCCAGATCGACCAGGCGGCCCGGCGTTCGGCGAGCCTGACCCGCCAGCTGCTGGCCTTCGCCAGGAAGCAGACCATCGAACCCCGCAACCTCGATCTGAACACCGTCGTGGCCGACCTGCTGAAGATGCTCGGGCGGCTCATGGGCGCGGAGATCGCCCTCGTCTGGCGACCCGAGGCGGCGCCGGCCCTGGTGCACCTCGATCCGTCCCAGATCGACCAGATCCTGGCCAACCTGTGCGTGAACGCACGGGACGCCATCACCGGCCAGGGAACCGTCGTCATCGAGACGGCGAACCGGCGTTTCGACGCGGCGTACTGCGCGGAGCATCCGGGGGCCGAGCCCGGCGACTACATCATGCTGGCGGTGAGCGACGACGGGTGCGGCATCGCGGCGGAGGCCCTGCCGCAGGTGTTCGAACCGTTCTACACGACGAAGGGTCCGGACGAAGGCACGGGACTGGGCCTGGCCATGGTCTACGGCATCGTCCGCCAGAACGGCGGCATCGTGCAGATCACCAGCGAGGAAGGGCGCGGCACGACCGTGCGCATCCACCTGCCCGCGGCGGCCGGTTCGGTGGCGGCGACCAGTCCCGGCGCGGCGGCGATCGCCGATGCGCCGGGCGGCAACGAGACGATCCTGGTGGTCGAGGACGAGGCGGCCATCCTGCTGCTCTGCCGTCGCCAGCTGGTGCAACTGGGCTACCGGGTCCTGGCGATCGGCTCCCCCGCCGAAGCCCTGGCCCTCGCCGCGGCCGGCGAGGAGCACGTCGACCTGCTGCTGACCGACGTCGTCATGCCGTCCATGAACGGCAGCGACCTGGCCGGGCGACTGTCGGCGACCTGGCCCCACCTCCGCACGCTCTTCATGTCGGGCTACACGGCGAACGCCATCGCCCATCAGGGCGTCCTCGAGCCGGGCGTGCACTTCCTGGCCAAACCCTACACGCGCGAGAGCCTGGCCCGGGCCGTGCGCCGGGTGCTGGGCGAGCCCGCCCCCTGACCGCCGCCGGGCGGCTGCCGCCCGGTCTTCCGATCGGTCTTCCGATCGGTCTTCCGATCGGCCTGCCGTCAGCCGCCGAGCCTGGCCAGGGCCCGGCCTTCGAGCTCGGCGTCCGGCCAGCCGCGGGGGTTGGCCCGCCGCTCGTCCGGCTGTTCGCGCCACCACGCCAGGGTCGCCGCCGTCGAATCGGCGAGGGGCCGGTAGTCCAGGCCGGCCGCCCGCGAGGCGGCGTTGTCGAACGTCGTCGACGTCTCGCCCCAGGCGAGCATGGGGAAGGGGTACTCGAGCTCGGCCGCGACCTCGGGCGTGCACCAGTGGAAGGTGCTCTCGACGCCGGTGTCGGCCCGGATGGCCCAGAGCAGGCCGGCCCGGGTCCAGGTCTGGCCGGCCGCGTTGAAGGCGCCGGGCGTGCCGGCCTCGCCGAGGCGCACGATCCAGGGGCAGAGGTCGCGCACGTCGACGGTCTGCACCGCGAGCTCGGCCAGGGCCGGGGCCACGATGTCGCCGCCGCGATGGACGCGGTCGACCCAGTAGGTGAAGCGGTCGGTGCGGTCGCCCGGCCCGATGATGAAGGTCGGGCGCACGATGGTGGCTCGGTCGCCGAGGACGTCCTGCACGATGCGGTCGCACTCGGCCTTCAGCGGGCCGTAGGTCTCCCCGTTGACGGTCTCGATGGACTTGTCCGCCAGGGGCGCGAGTTCGGCGTCCTCGCGGTAGTGGCCGGGCGTGTCCGGGTAGGCCGCCACCGTCGACACGTACACGTAGCGCGTGCAGCGGCCGCCCAGCAGGTCGACGGCGTCGCGCACGTGGCGCGGCACGTAGCCCGAGTTGTCGACGATCACGTCCCAGGTGCGGTCGCCGGCGAGGGCCTTGAGCCCGTCGCCCACGTTCACGTCGCGGTCGCCGGTCAGCTCCTCGACCCGGTCGCCGTACATGCCGCTGCGCCGGCCGCGGTTGAACATGGTGACGTCGTGTCCGCGGGCCAGGGCGTACTCGATCTGGTGCGGCCCGATGAAGCCGGTCCCGCCGAGGAAGAGGAACTTCAGGGGGCGGTCGGCGCGGGGGACGTCGGCGGCGGTGGCCGCAGCGGCGAGGAGACCGCTGGCGTGCAGGCCGAGGAGTCCGGCGGTGCCGGCGGCGGCCTGGAGGAACTGGCGACGGTTGGGCATGGGGGTCCTTACGGTTCAGGGAGTGGGGGAACACCTCCTGCGATGATAGGGTCGGCGGTGACGGCCCGCCATGCCGGCCGCGGGCGATGCAACCCTTCCCGGACCATATCGGTATATAATGCCCCGATCATCGGTCTTCGTCGTCCGGATCCGTCCCCAACCATGGAGAGCCCCATGCGCCGTTCCGCCCTGGCCGCCCTGCTGGCCCTGTTCGTCGGCACCCCCTGCCTGGCCGAGGTCACCGACGTCTCGCCGGCCGGATTCACCAGCCGCACCGTCCACGCCATCGCCGCCGGACCGGAGCGGGTCTGGGGCGCGTTCGGCGAGATCGACAAATGGTGGAACGGCGACCACTCCTGGTCGTCCGACGCCGCGAACCTCTATCTCGACCCCGTGGCCGGCGAGGAGTTCGGCGAGCGCCTGCCCGGCGGCGGCAGCGTGACCCACATGGAGGTGATCTATGCCGAACCGGGCAAGCGTCTGCGGCTGCGCGGTTCGCTCGGGCCCCTGCAGGAGATGGCCGTCACCGGTGTGCTGTCCGTGACCCTGAAGCCCACCGACGAGGGCACCGAACTGACCGCCGTCTACGCCGTCGGCGGCTACGCGCCGGGCGGACTCGAGGCCATCGCGCCGGCGGTCGATCGGGTCGTCAACGAGCAGTTCACGCGGTTGGGGGAGTATCTGGCCCCCTGAGCGGCGGCCACGGATCGCCATCGCGGGGCGGGCGGGACGTGA
>JAGRNP010000102.1:0-4996 GCA_020440705.1 bacterium
CAACGCCTGGTGCATGCCCGGCGGCAAGGTCGCCTTCTACACCGGCATCCTGCCCGTCTGCCGCGACGACGCCGGCGTGGCCGTGGTCATGGGGCACGAGGTGGCCCACGCCATCGCCAAGCACGGCAGCGAGCGCATGAGCCACCAGATGGCCATGCAGATGGGCGGCGTGGCGCTCAACGAGGCGGTCAAGAACCAGCCCGAGGAGACCAAGGCCATCTACATGTCGGCCTTCGCCGTGGGCGCCCAGTACGGCGCCATGCTGCCCTACAGCCGCAAGCACGAGTCCGAGGCCGACCACATGGGCCTGATCTTCATGGCCATGGCCGGCTACGACCCGCGCCAGGCGCCGAAGTTCTGGGAGCGGATGGCGGCGGGCGGCGGCGGCGCGCCGCCGGAGTTCATGAGCACCCACCCCTCGGACGAGACGCGGGTGCGCCAGCTCAACGAGCACATGGCCGAGGCCCTGAAGTACTACAAGCCCTGACCGGAAGGGACACGATCCGGCCCAAGGGGCGCAGCCGTCAGCGGTTGCGCCCCTTCGCGATGCCGTCGAGCAGGTTCACGAGCGTGCGCAGGCTGCGCGCCGTGCGCGTGCCGTACCACGACAGCAGCTTGCCGTCGAGGAGCACAGCCTGGCGCCGCGAGGCCACCACGTCAGCGGCGGCCAGCGACCAGCTGTCGTGGTGGGTGAACGGGAAGGGTTCGTCGGGCAGGAGCACCAGGTCGGGGGCGAGGACGGCCAGGCTCTCGAGGGTGAGGGCGGGGTAGCCCTTGCGGTCGCCGCACACGTTGCGCAGGCCCAGCTCGCCGAGCATGGCGTTGATGTGGTTGCCGCCGCCCACGGCCATCCAGGGCTTCTTCCAGATGAGCACGGCCACGCCCGGCGGTTCGTCGCGGGCGGTGCGCGACTTGCCGGCCGCCAGGCGGGCGGCGGTCAGGTCGGACAGGGCGCGTCCGGCCGCCGGTCCGGCGTCGAGCAGGGCGCCGTAGTCCACCAGCAGCTGGGCGACGTCGTCGAGGGAGCGCGGCATCACCACGAAGGTCTTCAGGCCGGCGGCCTCGAGGGCGGCCACGTCCTCGCGCCGGTTCTCCTCCTCGCACACGAGCACCAGATCGGGCGCGGCGGCGATGATGCCGGCGACGTCCGGATTCTTGGTGCCCCCGAACGTCGGCACGCCGCGCACCCGGCCGCGGGGTTCGGCGCAGTAGATGGTGCGCCCGACGAGGCGCTCGCCGGCGCCGAGGCCGAAGACGGTGTCGGTCAGGCTGGGCACGAGGGACACGACCCGTCGGTAGGGTCCGGCGGGCACGGGCAGGCCGCGGGCGTCCTTGAGGAATCGGGTGTCGGCGGCCATGGCATCCTCGGTTGGGGCGGACGAACGTCGCCGCCATGCTAGCAACCGCCCGGAGCGCGGACAAGTCGCGATCCGGCCCATGTCACCATTTGGAAAAAGAGCCGTTAACTCTTGTCTCCCATTCGTCTGAGAGATCAATGACAAAGTTTTAACAAATAAATTGACAATGCCCTCGCACTTAAATAGGATTTTGATGAGCACCGACCATCCGGAGAGACCCGAGGCCATGACGTCCGCGCCGCAGACCCCTCGCCACCGACCCAGGATCCTGGTCTTTTTCTGTTCCCAGTGCGGCGGCGCCGAGGCGCCGTCGTCGTCGTTCCGGGTGGGCGACGTGCCCGCGGTCGTCACCACGGTGCACTTCAGCTGCGCCCGCGAGGTGACGCCCGACGACATCGTGCACGGCTTCCGCGGCGGCGCCGACGGCGTGCTCATCTGCGGCTGCCTGGTGCGCAACTGCCCCGCCAGCGCGAACGACCTGACGGTGCTGCGCGACCTGTACCGCAACCAGGTCCTGATGAAGAATCTCGGCCTGGCCACCGACCGGCTGCGCGAGGAGTGGATCCTCGAGGGAACCACCGACACCCTCGACGCCCTGCTGTCCGACTTCAGTCGTCAGCTCGCCGCCATGGGGCCGCTCACCCTCGCGGGACCGGAGCCCGCCGCGCTGCGCGAGGACGCCGGCGAGGCCTGAGGTCCCCGCCGCGGTGCGCCCCGCGTTCCCCGATGCCGACCAGAAAAAGGCGCCCCCGCCGCATGGCGGGGGCGCCGTCGTCCGGACGCGTGGGGAACGGTGGGCTCAGCAGCGCGCCGCGATGGCTTCGGCCATCTCGGTCGTGGTGTTGGCGCCGCCCATGTCGTAGGTGCGGACCTTGCCCTCGGCGATGACCGCCGCCACGGCGTCCTCGAGCCGCTTCGCCATGTCGAGCTCGCCCAGGTGGTCGAGCATCATCTTGGCCGAGAGGATCATGGCGATGGGGTTCACCTTGTTCATGCCCACATACTTGGGGGCCGAGCCGTGGCTCGGCTCGAACACGGCCACTTCCTTGCCGATGTTGCCGCTGCAGGCGAAGCCGAGGCCGCCCACGAGCTGCGCGCACAGGTCGCTGATGATGTCGCCGAACATGTTGCTGGCCACGAGCACGCCGTAGTCCTGCGGGTTCTTCACCAGCCACATGCACATGGCGTCGATGTTGGTCTCCCACAGCTCGATGCCGGGGTAGTCCTTGGCGATCTTGCGGGCCTCGCGCACCATCAGGCCGCTCGTCTCGCGCACCACGTTGGGCTTCTCGACCACGGTGACCGTCTTGTAGCCGAACTTCTGCGCGTACTCGAAGGCGTCGCGGATGATGTCCTGGCAGCCCTTGCGCGTGAAGATGCGCGTGGAGATGGCGATGTCCTCGTTGGGCACGCCGTCCATGCGGCTCATCTGCGCGGGGTGGGTCTCGGTGAGCTTGTCGCGCACGTCCTGCGGCAGCGGGTGGTACTCGACGCCCATGTACAGGCCCTCGGTGTTCTGGCGGAACACGACGAGGTCGAGGCCGTCCTTGAAGTTCAGCGGGTTGCCCGGATACGCCTTGCACGGGCGCAGGTTGGTGCTCAGGTCGAAGGTCTGGCGCAGCCGCACGATGGGGCTGCGGTACACCTTGCCCGTGCCCTTCAGTTCGGGAACCAGCGCGGCCTCGGCCTCCTCCTTCGGCAGGCTGGTGATGGCGCCGAAGAGCGCGGCGTCGACGTTGCGCAGCATCTCGATGGTGCGATCGGGCAGCGGGTTGGCCTCGGTCTTCCAGAACTCCCAGCCGATGTCGCCGTGCACGTACTCGGCGTCGAAGCCGAGCTTGTCCAGGACCACGCGGGTCGCGTCCATCACGTCCACGCCGACGCCGTCGCCGGGCATCCAACCGATCTTGTACTTGGCCATTGCGGAACTCCTTGCCTGGATTTCGCGGGGGTGGGGGGCGCCGGGCCGCGCGGTCGGGCCCCGAAACTGTTCCGGCTAAGATAGCGCGGCCGGGGGTGAAGACAACCCCCGGCCGCGTGAAAACACCGGATTCCGGCCGGAAACCGGTCAGAAGTAGTAGCGGATCGTCAGCAGGCCCAGCAGCGCGTCGAGCTTCTCGGCGTCGCCCTCGGCGGGCAGCTGCATGAAGCCCGTCTCGGCGCCGATGGTGAAGGCCTCGCGTCCGGTGTACCAGATGCCGACCAGGACGCCGGCGAGCCCCGCGCCCGGGTCGTCCTCGGGGAAGCCCTTGGTGTAGCCCAGCGTGAAGCCGACGGGAATGCTGCGGCCCGGGGCCAGGTCGTACTCGAGCATCACACCGGCCCGATGGGTGGCCTTCGAGACGCCCCGGGCGTCGGGATCCTCGTAGAGCCCGATCGCCGCGTTGGCCCGCAGGCCGAACGCCGGCGAGAAGGCGTGGGCGTAGTCGACGGTCAGGCGGGCGGTCCAGTTCTTGACGCTTTCCAGCAGGTCGGCCTCGACGATCTCGCCGCTGTCGATCGACTCGACCACGAAGTCGTAGGGCGAGATGAGGAACGTCTTGCGGTACTCCCAGTCGATGCCGACGGAGAGCTGGCTCGCCTGCGAACGGAGCAGGCGCTTCTTCACCCACAGGTTCGCGTTGCGGTCGACGTTGGCCCCTTCGGTGACGAGGGTGGCGGCGTTGATGCCCGTGCGCACGACGCCGGCGTAGGTCATGCCCACCGCCCAGGTCTCGCCCAGCCGCTGCTGGAAGCCGAAGCCCAGGCTCACGTAGAAGACATCGCCTTCAAGGGTGTACAGCACCTCCCCGTCCGGGTCGAGGAACGGCGTCTCGAGGCCCAGGGCCACGCCGCCGCCGACGATGCTCTGGAACGTGGTCGCCGTCCAGGGGTCGTTGACGTAGAACGACGGCAGGAACCCGTGCCCGTCGAGGTGCCGCTCGGCGCCCTGGTCGAGGCCGTGTCCGGCCGCCCGGGCGTCCGCACCCGCGGCGACGGCCAGGGCGAAACAGACTAGGATCGCGATTCTCTTCATGGCTACCACACTCCCGCGCCGACTTCGACCGCGTAGCCGATCGAGTCCCAGTTCCAGAGGCCCTTGTTCTTGACGCCCACGCGCACGCCCCAGAAGTCGGTCCCGAGCTTGGTCAGGAACTTCAGCGGCGTGTGGGCCATGTTCAGACGGAACTTCACGCCCGTCTCGGTCATCACGTCGTTGTGGGTGTCGCCGAACTCGTCGTCGTCCCACTCCCAGCCGAAGGCGAAGTAGCCGTCGACCCAGCGCGAGGCGCTCGTGGTGTACATGAGGTTCCACGAGATGTCGCGCAGCTTCTTGTCCTTCAGGTAGATGCGGTTGACGAACCAGCCGCCGGCGATGGGGTCCGAGACGTTCTTCACCACCAGCAGCGGGAAGATGAAGCTCAGGCCGCCGGTGTGGGCGCGGTCGCCGTAGTTGAGGCCGTCGTAGCGGTAGGCGATGGACAGGGAGTTGATGAACTTCTCCTCGTCCATCCAGCGGGTCACGGCGCGCAGGTCGGTGGCGCCGAGCACCTCGGGCCAGTTCTCGTCGCCCTTGTCGTCGACGAAGTGCAGCAGCGTGGGTTCGGCCACGGTGTCCACGTCGCCCGGACGCGGGAAGGGGCGCAGGTCGTAGATGG
>JAGRNP010000102.1:5093-14232 GCA_020440705.1 bacterium
CGGGGTGTAGACGCCGTCGTGGTTCTTGTCGGTGCAGCTGGCGTGCTTGCCCTCCTCGACGAGGATCGTCATGGGGAACTCGGTGTACTCGTCGGTGACCAGCGTGTTGTCGTACCACAGCAGGCCGTGGGCCTTGGCGATGGTGCGCTCGATGTAGAGGGCGTAGTGGGGCGTGGTGCAGCCCTGGCAGTGGTGCACGTACACCTTGAAGTAGGTGGCCTCGACGTCGTGCTTGTGGGCGCCGAGCCCCTCCTCGCTGGGGTAGTAGTAGAAGTAGTCGAGATCGATGCCGACCACCTCGGCCAGGTTGATCTCCGTGTCCACCCGGGCCGGATCGTCGCGCACGATGGCGGCCTTGTCGTCGCCGCGCGTCAGCAGGGTGCGCACCCGGTAGTAGATCAGGGGCGCGTCGAGGCCGGGCTCGAAGGGGAAGTTCATGGGCACCCGGATGTCCTTGCCCTTGGCCCCCTCCAGGTTGGGCTCGTCGGGGGAGAACCAGAGGATGGGTCCGCAGTACGCGGCGAGCTCCCTGTAGGTCATGGTCGAGTCGGAGCCCGACCAGATCATGCGGTAGCCCTCCTCGATCTGGCAGCAGTCCTGGCCCAGGGCCGGGACGGCGGCGGCGGCGACGACCAGGACCAGGCCGAGGCGGACGACAGCGGCGCGAAGCATGGAATCTCCCTCCGGTTGGGTGCGGCTTCGACGATTATCCGCGCCGGCGGGGGCCTGTCAACACTCAGCGGCGGATGTCGCGGATCAGCGCCGGGCGCGCCTGGCAGGAGCGGACCACGTCCTGCCGCAGCGCCGCCGCGTCCGGACCCGAGGCGACCCACTTGTTCCGCCCGTCGAGCTTCCAGGCGACGGAGACCGAGATGACGGCGAAGCAGAGGGGCACGAGGTAGGGCACGAGGCGCCGCCAGGGGTGGCGGGCGAGCAGGTTGCTGGTGCCGGTGGCCCCGGCCGCGAGGATGACGCAGAAGCCCAGCGAGGTCAGGTACAGGTGGCTCAGGTTGAGCCAGACGCCCGTGTCGGTGTGCCCCGTGAAGGGCACCAGCGTGATGTAGGTCCAGGCGATGAAGAACCGGATGGAGCGGCTGCCGAAGACGAAGCCGAAGAAGCTGTAGGAGAGGATGGCCAGCGTCAGCAGGAAGCGGATGACCATGCGCGCGTGGTACACCCACACGACCCAGGCCGGCGCCGACTCGAGAATGGGACTCTGCTGCATGGGGAAGAACATGAGCACGAGGTAGCGGAAGAGGTTCTTCACCGAGAGCAGGCTGAAGTAGGTGTGGCCGGACGCGCTCTCGTACACCGTCGGGGCCTGGAAGCCCCAGTGGGACTGGGCGAAGTGGAAGGCGAGGGCCACGGCCACGAAGACCAGGATGTCCGGCGAGAAGACGGTGCGCCGCGAGCGCTGGGTGATGAAGAAGAGCTTGTAGGCGATCAGGCAGCCCACGAGACTGAACGAGGCCGCCTTGGTCAGGCCGGCCAGCAGGAAGAGCCCCAGGCCGATCAGGAAGAGGGGCGAGCGCACGCCCCCGTGGCGCCGGAAATCGTTCCGGATGAAGAAGTACAGCACCAGCAGGTGCAGGCCCGCGATGAGCAGGCCCTCGAGCTGGTGGATGGTCATGAAGACGCGCCCGTAGCTGCCGACGGCGAGGGCGAAGAGGGTCGCCGCGAGCACGGCCATGCGGTGGCGCGGGAAGAGCATGTTCACCAGCATGTAGACGATGAACGAGTTGACCGTGTGCACGGCCAGGTTCACCGCCAGGTAGCCGGCGGTGTTCAGGCCGAAGAGGCGGTACTCGGCGAGGAAGGCGAGCTGCAGCAGCGGTTGGCTGAAATAGAAGCCGATGTGGTTGAACATGTTCGCCGGGTTGACGGCGAGCTGGTGGGCGTCGCGGATGATCTGCGCGTCGAGGTTGTCGAACAGGGGGGTCGACGTCAGCCGCCCGAAGGCGGCGAACACGAGGACCGCCAGGCCCAGCAGGACCGGCCCGTGGATGCGCAGGGACTTCACCATGGGGGCAAGTATAGACCTGTCGGTTCGGGGTGTGCAAATGCGCTTGATGCCTTATTATAGCACGGTCCGGGGGGGCGAATCACGTGTGGTCCACCGGCGGCTCCCCGGTGCGGATCCAGCAGAAGGCCCGACCATGACGGAAGACTACGACGGCACCTACGCCCAGGACGACTACTTCGGTGCGGAACCGTCCGAGCTGCTGGCCCGTTTCGACGAGTTCATCCCCGAAAACGCCCGCGTGCTCGACATCGGGGCCGGCCAGGGCCGCAACACCCTGCCCCTGGCCCGTCGGGGGTGCCGGGTGACGGCCCTCGACCCGTCGGCGGTGGCCATCGAGACCATCGCCAAGGCCGCCCGCAAGGCCAAGCTCGACATCGATCTGGTGCCGAAGGGCTTCATGGCCTACGAGCCGCCCCGGGTCTTCGACGTGATCCTCTGCTTCGGCCTGATGCAGATCCTCAACTACCACGAATGCGCCTCCCTCGTGACCCGGCTGCACCAGTGGCTGCGCTCGGGGGGCACCCTCTTCCTGACGGCCTGGCACGTTGAGGACCCGTCGTTCCCGCGGCTGGTGCAGGAGTGGGAGCGCCTGGGCATCCGCAGCTTCCGCTCGCCCGAGGGCGACCGCTACCGCCTCTTCCTGGAGAAGGGCGAGATCCCGCGCCTCTTCTTCCGCTGGCAGCCCGTGCACCTGTGGGAAGGCCTGGGCCCCGTCCATCGCCACGGCGACGGCCCGGAGGAGCGGCACGGGGTGGTCGAGGCCGTCCTGACCCACCCCTGAGCCGGGCCCGGCGGCGCACGCCGCCCCGCGGTTTTTTGCCGCCCCGCCCCGGATTCCGTGCTACAATAAGGATATCCGCATGAAGGTGCGGAGCCGAGAAACGTTTTCCCGGCGCGCTCGTAGTCCGAGGATCTCCCCCGACATCGGGAGAGCCCCCGGTCGGATCCTGGCCGAGCCGCGAGACAGACGAGACGACACCTGCCCACGGTCGGCCCCTCCCGATCGGGCGGCCCGCGAGCCGCCGCGAGCGGAACCGCCCCCCACGCGGTTCCCGACGGAGGAGTGCGATCCGCCAACGAAGGAAGGTGTCCCATGCCCGCGCACATCTACCCCGTGGACTACTACTACACGACCGTCGAGGACGCGCCCGGACAGGGCTGCCGCTTCCTCGAGGCCCTGGCCCACGAAGAGGTGAACCTGCTCGCCTTCAATGCCTTTCCCGTCGGACGGAGCCGCACCCAACTCGTGATCTATCCCCTGAACGCCACCTGGCTGGGCGAGCTGGCGCGGAACGAGGGCCTGCGCCTGCTGGGCCCGCACCACGCCTTCATCGTGCACGGCGACGACGAGCTCGGCGCGCTCGTGACCATCCACCAGCGCCTGTGCGACGCCGACATCAACGTGAGCAGCTCGAACGGGATCACCGACGGGCGCGGGGGGTACCGGTACATCCTGCACGTGAATCCCGAGGACTACGACCGGGCGCAGGAGGTGCTCGACGTGGACCAGGACCGGCGGCCCATGGCGGACTACCATCTGAACCTGCACCGGCGGTTCGAGGCGAAGAGCTGAAGGCGGGGGAGCGTCAGGTGCTGGCG
Organism: bacterium; assembly: GCA_020440705.1. NCBI lineage: Bacteria > bacterium. Next base: position 8,716 of record JAGRNP010000102.1, read on the forward strand.
GTCTCGGGCGAGTAGAGGCACACCTTGTTGCGGCCCGCCTCCTTGGCCGCGTAGAGGGCCTCGTCGGCGAGCTTGATCAGGTCCTTGGGGCTCTCGACGTCGTCGGCGCGCACGGCGGCCCCGATGGAGATGGTCACGTGGCCCTGGAATTCGGGCACGTCGATCGCGTTGAATTCGACGGCCTCGCGGATGCGGTTGCCCACCGTGGCGGCCACCTCGAGGCTCGCCCCCGGACACACCACCAGGAACTCCTCGCCCCCGAACCGGCACAGCACGTCGTAGTCGCGCACGGCGCCCTTCATGGCGTCGGCGGTGGCACGCAGCACCTCGTCGCCGGCGTCGTGGCCCCAGGTGTCGTTGACGGCCTTGAAGTGGTCGATGTCCATGATCATCACGAGCAGCGGCTCCTTCGTTCGCGACGCGTGCGACCACGACTTGTCGAGGGCCTCGAGGCCGGCGCGCCGGTTGGGCAGCTCGGTGAGCTGGTCCTGCAGCGCCATGGTCTTGAGCATGCGGTTGGCGATGCTCACCTCGGCGTTGATGCGGCGCAGCTCCTCCTTCTGGCGCTGCACCTCCTGCCGGTTGGCCACCTCGCGCGCGGCGCCACGCAGCAGCGAGCGCAGGATGGTGTGGTTGAGCGGCTTGATCAGGTAGTAGTTGATGCCCGCGTCGAAGGCCTCGACCAGCTCCTCGTTGGTGTCGTGGCTGGTCATGATGATGAAGTGGATGTGGGCGAACTGGGGCGTCGAGCGCAGGGTGCGGCACAGATCGAGGCCGCTCAGCTCGGGCATCATCCAGTCCGAGATGATCAGCTGCGGCTCCACGCGCAGGGCCACCTCGAGGGCCTGCCGGCCGTCGGCGGCGTGGTGGATCTCGTGGCCGTCCTTCTCGAGGCGGCGGGTGAGGATCTTCTGGTGCACGGGGCAGTCGGTGGCCACGAGGATGCGCAGGGTCGGCGTCTCGGGCTCGTCGTCCGCGTCGGGCACGTCGACGGCGGGGGTCGGGAACTCGGCGCCGGCCGATGCCGCTTCCACGGTGCCGCCGGCCTCGGGCTCGAGCTCGTCGCCGCGCCCGCGCCGGCCGCGGATCACGCCGTCGCCGCTGCGGGCCTGCTTGAGCAGCGCCGCCATGGAGGGCACCTGGCCGGTGACGACGGCCAGCACCTTGCCCATGCGCTCCCACTCCTCGAGGATCTCGTCGTACATGTGGACGAAGACGTCGTCCTCGAGGTGGTACAGGCGGGCGAAGTTCTGGAAGTCGAGCACGCGCCAGCGCCGCTCCGACGCCGTCTCGGTGCAGATCTCGGCGGCCAGGTTGCCGGCGAAGAGCAGGTGCGCGAGGGCGGCGCCCCGGTCGCGACCGGGCGCCTTCTGCTCGAGGTCGGCCCACTCGGTGTCGTCCTTCGACTCGACGGCCTTGGCGTAGAACTCGGGCAGGCCCCAGTCGCGGAACAGCGCGGCCGTGACCTCGTTGCGGTCGATGCCCAGGATCTGGCGCTCGCACTGCAGCAGCCGGCGCCGCGAACCCTGGCTCCACTTGGCGATGACCTCGCCGTAGGTCTCGGGGTAGACCGCCGCCAGGGCCAGGCCGCCGATGTCGGCCAGCAGGCCGCAGGTGAAGCCCTCATCGGGGTTGACGGCCTTCATGGTCCGGGCCAAAGTCTGGCAGCTTGAGGCCATGGCCAGGCTGTGGGCCCAGAAGCGGCCGTATTCGAAGGCGGCGCACTGACCGCGGCGGCTGTTGGTGAGGATCGAGAAGCCCAGGCAGAGCTGGCTGACGACGCGCATGCCGATGCGCACGAGGGCGTCCTGCACCGTGGTGACGGGGTTCCGGTTGCCGGCGGCCACGCTGTTGGCGTACTTGATGAGCTGTCCGGACAGGGCCGGATCGCCCTGCAGCACCGTGGCCATCTCGTCGATGTCGGTCTGCGGATCGCGCGAGAGCTCGAGGATCGTCAGGGCCACGCCCGTGGGCGAAGGCAGACGTCCGGAAGCCCTGATCTCGGCGATGAGCGATTGATCCCCGTCGTGCACGTCGGCGTCCCTGGTTCGCATGGACTTGAAAAATAATCGGACTATCCCGTCCGTCGGTTCCTTATGTTCGGACACGGGAGTCCCTGCTTGACCCTTTTCCTGCGCCGGAGACTCCGCCGGCGGAAACGAGCCCATGATCCGGCGCCGATCGCTGCTGCTGCTTCTGCTGATCCTGGCCCTGTTCGGCGCCGGGACGGCCTGGTTGGCCCAGGTGCGCCCCATCGACGGCGACGAGGGCTACTACGCCACCGCCGCGCGCCTGACGGCCTCCGGGCAAACCCCCTATGCCGACTACTTCTACCCCCAGATGCCCTACCTGCCCTACCTGTACGGGCCGCTGCAGGGGGTGGTGGGCCCCTCGCTGACGGGTCTGCGGCTGGGCTCGGTGGCGGCCCTGGTGCTCACCCTCGGGCTGTGGGGCGCCCTGCTCGTGGCCCGCGTGGGCGATCGGCCCATGTTCGTGGTGGGCGGGCTGCTGCTGCTGGCCCTGAACCCGCACCTGCTGTCGTGGGGCGTGACCACCAAGACCTTCGCCCTGGCCAACCTCGGCGTGGTGGGCGCCCTGTGGGCGGCCGATCGGGGCCTGGCGACCCGCAAGCTGGTGTGGTTTCTCGTGTCCGGACTGGCGGCGGCGCTGGCGGTGGGCGTGCGGCTGCTGTACGCGCCCTGGGCCGTGGCCCTGCTGGGCGGGCTGGCGTGGCTGCGCTGGCGGCGTCCGGCAACGGGCATCACGCCGGCGTCGGTGGCCGCGGCGGGCGTGGGCCTGCTGCTGGGCCTGGTGCCGGCCCTGCGCCTGTACCTGGCCGATCCGGAGCGCTTCGTCTTCAACAACCTGATCTACCATCGCCTGCGCTTCAACCCCCTCGATCGCCTCGTGGCCGAAGGCGAGGCCCCGGACGTGCCCCGCTTCCTGGCGGCGCTCCTCGAACTGGCCCGGGCGCTGCTGCTGAACCCGTCGCTGCTGGTGCTGATCGGGCTGGCGGTGGTGGGCGTCCGCGCGGCGCGGCGGCCGGGCGCGCACGACCACTCGGACACCGAGCTGCGGCCGGTGGCCCTGCTCGCCGGCTGGGGCGCCGTGGTGCTCGCCCTGACCTGCCTGCTGCCCGACCCCTCGTACGAGCAGTACTTCACCGCGCCCCTGGTGCCGCTGCTCGTGCCCGCGGCGCTGCTCGGCCTGATCGATCTGGCGCGGCGCTTCGGCCGGCCCACGACCCTGGTGGGCGGCGTGCTGGGCGCGCTGGCGGTGATCGCGGCGGTGGGCCTGCAGGTGCGCCACGTGGGCATGGACTGGAACGAGGTGTGGGATCCGGCCCGCGTGCGGGAGGTGGCGCGGGAGATCCGGCAGCGCTCGGCGCGCGACGACGTCGTGCTGTCGTTCTGGTCGGGCTATCCGTTCGCGGCCGACCGGCCCTTCCTGCCGGGCATGGAGAACCACTTCGCCCTGGGCGTGTCGGAGCAGCTCACGCCGGCCCAGCAGGCGCACTACCACGTGGCCGGCAAGGAGGCGCTGCTGCACGCGATCCTGACCAAGGGGCCGGCGGTGATCGTGCTGGGCACCTGGATGCACGAGGTGAACACGACCATCGCCCAGGAGCACCTGCCGGTCCTGCTGCAGGAGCTCGACGCCAACTACCGCATCGACTGGTACCGGGGCGAGGTGAAGGTGCTGGTGCGCAAGCCGGGGCCGGGGGCGAAGCTGCGGTAGGGGCCACGGCGGCGGCGGTTCGGGGCGGGCGGGCCTATCTTGCGGGTTCCGTCGTGCGCCCGCGATTCCGGACGTCCGTCATCCACCGCATTCCGCGAAAGTCGACATCCCGCCATCATGCAGAACGTGACCATCATCTCCACGAGCCTGAACCCCGCGTCCCGCTCGCAGGATCTCGCCGCCCGCTGCCGCGATTCGCTGCGCGAGCGCGGCGTCACCGTGAACCACCTCGACCTGCGCGAGCTCGACCTGCCCCTGGCCGGATCGCCCGGCTGCTGGGAGCACCCCGACCTGGCCAAGCTCACCACCGCCCTCGAGGCCGCCACCCACGTGGTCTTCGCCGTGCCCATCTACTGCTACGACGTGAACGCCGCGGCCAAGAACGTGATCGAGCTGGTCGGCCGCGCCTTCACCGGCAAGGTGATCGCGTTCATCTGCGCGGCCGGCGGCCAGGGCAGCTACATGTCGGTCATGGGCCTGGCCAACCACCTCATGCTCGACTTCCGCGCGGTGATCGTGCCGCGCTTCCTCTACGCGACGAAGGCGGCCTGGTCCGCGGACGGCGGCCTCGATCCCGAGATCGAGGGGCGCCTGCACCTGCTGTACGAGGACATGGCGCGCATTGCGGTGGCGCCGGGGACGGAGTAGCCGTGCGGGCGGCGGTGCTGATCCTGCTGCTGGGCGTCGTCGCGGGCTGCGCGTCGTCCGGTGACCGCGGCGACGTGGCGGCGGCGGGTGCGGCCCCGTCCCGTCCCGATGCCGACAGCACCCCGGCCGAGGTCGTCGTCACCTGCTTCGAGCACCTGCGCGCCGGCCGCACCGACGCGGCCGCCCTGTGCTTCCACGCGGCCAACGCCGAGCAGGGCGCAGCCGTGGCGGCGTTCGTCGCCCACGCGGTGACGTTCCTCGCCGAACGCGACGTCGAGGTCGTCGTGGAGGAGACCTTCGTCGCGGACGGCCTCGCCGTCTGCGCCACGCGCCCGCGGCGGCAGGCCGACGGCGAGCGCATCGAGCTCGAGCCCCTCGACCTGGCCCGCTACGGCGGCGTGTGGCGGCTGCTGCCGGATCCGAACCGCGCGCAGGCGCCCATCAACAACCTCGGCCCCGCGCAGATGGAGACCCTCGCCGGGCTGCGCCATGCCTACGGCGAGTTCAAGACCGCCTGGGAGCGCGATCATGGCTGACGGCGGCCGCGGCGGCCTCGACGACGCGCCATTCGCCTACCGCACCGGCGGCGGCCAGGTGTTCGTCTCCTGGCGGGGACGGCAGGTGACGGTGCTGAAGGGGAAGTCGGCGGCGGATTTCCTGGCGCGGGCCGAGGGGCTCGACGAGCCGGGCCGGCAGAAGCTGATGGCGCGGGTGACGGGCAACTTCAAACGCGGCAACGAGCGGTAGGCAGGATTTCAAACTGGAGGTATCTGGTACTATGGGTGGTTTGAGGGAGAACCATATCGACAAGCTGTATTCCCGTCTCCAGGCAGTTTGGACTTGGAGAAACAGGGCGATGTTCGCGCTGGTGGCCTATTCGCTGCTTCTCGTTGGGGTCGCCTTGGGAATGCTCAAGGCGCCTGAAGAAATCGGTGGAGCAAAAATAGATACAGACATTGCAGCAAAAGCATACTTGATCTCGGGTGCAATCGCCGTGAGCGTACTCTTCAATCTGTTTTTTGCGCTGGATAGGCATTCAGATGAGGTTGCGAGAGTCATACGCTCTCTTTTCAATTCTGATGGATACACTCACGACAACTTGGATAGCAAGTGGTATTCGCCTCTGGAGTC